>QHWF01000065.1 GCA_003222455.1 Acidobacteriota bacterium | reverse complement strand
GATGGTGCGGCCGGAGGCACGATGTTGTGGGTCAACGGAGTGGCGTATTCGCGGTTCACGCGGCTGACGCTGAACGGCAACCGGCGCGCGCTCGTGGCGGTCGAGCAGTCCTGGGATCACGTTCGCCCTCACTTCGACACCGGTAATGAGTATTCCGACATTTCCTTCGTGGACGCGGGATACGGCATTCACGGAGGCTTCAAAGGTCACGGCTTCGCGGAGACCAGCATCCGGCGATCGCATTTCGTGCGGGCCACGATGGCGGGCGTGTCCCTCGGCAACTTCAACGCGCTGGATATCTGGGTGTGGTATTCGACTTTCGACCATTGCCGCGTCGGCGTCAGCAATGGAGGCGGCGCTGGAAACTTCCACGTCTACAACAGCGTCTTTCGCGAGTCGACATATTCCGATCTGTTCATGGGCAACACCGGCGGTTTTTCTGCCCGGGGCAACTACTCGGCTCGGTCGAAGGCCTTCTTTACGTCGGTCGGTGTGACGAACAATCCCGCGACCATAGACATTCAGCACAACGTCGTCATCGACCCGATCGACTCCAGGGCCATCGGTCTCGGCAATCAGGGGCCGGGACTCATCGTCGACAACGTCATCAGAAGCGGGTCGAGCGCCACGAGTTCTGTCGTCGACTGGACCAGTGCCATCGACGCGGACGTGGCCTCGATCGGCAACACGTTCACGGTCGCGCGGGCGATCACGAGTAATGGCCGCCTGATGAACTTCGGCGACCGCCTCGTTGCGCGGAGTGCCATCACCGCGGCCGAACCGGCGCTTCCCGGCACACTTCCCAACCGGAAGCGCTCGATTTTCGAGCTTCCTCCCGGGCCGGACGACGGCGACCGAATTCAGCAGGCCATCAACGCGGCAGCGGTCCAGAATGGCAGCCGTCCGGTCGTGCACATCCCCGACGGGAGGTACTCGATTTCGCGAACGCTGTCCGTACCGGCCAGTGACGTGCAGTTAGTCGGCGATGGGTACGGGACGATGCTGGGCTGGACAGGAACCGGATCGGGGCCCGTGATCAGGTTGAGCGGACCGAGCAAAGCGACGCTTCGCGAGCTCCAGATCGATGGGGCGGGGAGAGCGCACGGCCTGCTCGTCGAGAACGTCGACCAGGTTGGTTCGCGGGTCTACATGGACCAGGCGCAGTTGAGGGCGGCGAAGCAGACGAACCTGTTCGTCGACGGCTTGGACAACACGTATGTGCAGCTGGAAGATGTCGGATACGCCTATTCGCCGGAGGCAGTGGCTGTCAAGGTGTTTGGCGGCCCGCTGTCGAGCGCCGGGCATCCTACGGCCGGTAGAACGAACATTTATTCGGGGGCGTCGAGCGGCAACAGGGTGAGCTATGAAATCTCGCGCGGGGCCAGAGTCCTGGTTCGTGACCTGTGGTACGAGAGCGGCGCTGGTGCTGGATTCGCAAACGTCCACGACAGAGCGGTGTTTACAGTAGATGGAGCGAGGATCTCGTCGCCGGTCAACGGGAGCCCGCCTGCATTCGACATCGCGAATTTGATTGGTCGCGTAACGATTCTGACTACGCACATCGACGACCGGGTCACGATTCGGGGAAACGGCAGCCGCGCAAACGTCCTCGCGATGGGCGTATTCGCTGAACAGAAGGCATCGAGCTATTTTCTGAATGCTGCGTCGCCCCCGGCCCACGCGGTATTGGCGAATTCTCGTCAGCTCGCAACCGTGTGGGGCAACCGTAGCACGGCGACGAAAGACGAGGGAGAAATCGATCCGGTCTTCATCGAAGACATGCTGAACCAGGCGCGCCGCGAACGTGCAGGACCGTTGAGTGCTCTGTCAGCGGGCGTGACCGACGTCCGGATGTTTCGCGTCTGGGTCGCCAATGGACTCAACGATGTGATACTGAAATGAGGTCCGGATGCTCGAGTCCAGAATTGATACCACTTCCGCATCTTGCTGGAGACTGGCCGGAAGCTCGACAGGAAAGCAGTATGTCTCAATCGCGGCCGGCAGCGCGCTGTTCGTGTACGGGTTACGGCAGTAGGAGGTCCGGCTGTGAAACTTCTTGCGCCCACGATCGTCGTCTCGCTGACACTGCTCGCTCCTGCGCGTCTTGTCGGGCAGGCGCCGGTGACCGGCGTCGCCGACCCTGAATCGCTGTTTACCGATCGCGATCCGAAGCTGCACGCCAACAAGCAGGTGGTGCTGCACATCGTTCGCGATCTGCTCGAATGCAATCATTGGGACGAGGCCGACAAATGGCTGACGCCCGAATACATTCAGCACAATCCACTGGTGGCATCGGGCCGTGACCCAGTCGTGAAATTCTTTGGCAGCCGTCCGAAGAAGCCGATCCCGGAAAAGATGCAGACCAGAGTCGTCGCCGTGCTCGCCGACGGGGATCTGGTGATGGTGGCGTTCCCGCGTGAATACAAGGATCCGAAGGAGCCGTCGAAGACGTACACGACGACGTGGTTCGACATGTGGCGAATCAGTCAGGGAAAGGCCGCCGAGCATTGGGATGGGGCCATGAAGCAATAGATCGAATTCTACTCGCCCCAGACTTCGCGCGCGGTGTCCACGACCAGCCGCAGTTTGGCCCACTGGTCGTCCTCGGTGATTTCGTTCCCCTCCACCGTGCTGGAGAATCCGCACTGCGGACTCAGGCACATCTGACCGATCGGCATGTAGCGGCTCGCTTCCTCCACGCGCCGGAGCAAGTCCTCGCGTGGCTCCAGCTTACCGACTTTCGTTGTCACCAGTCCCAGGACGACCGTCCTGCTCTTCGGGACAAACCGCAGCGGCCGGAAATCGCCCGCGCGCTCGTCGTCGTACTCGAGGAAGTACGCATCGACGTTGAGCTCGTTGAAGAGCACGTCCGCCACCGGCTCGTAGCCGCCTTCGGCCACCCATGCGCTCTTGAAGTTTCCTCGACAGAGGTGAACCGACACCGTCAGATCGGCCGGACGCCGATCGACCACCGAGTTGATCAGCGCCGCGTACGCGTGTGGAAGCTCGTCCGGATCGTGACCGCGTTCCCTGGCTCCGGCGCGGAGCTTGGGATCGCAGAGGTACGCCAGGTTCGTATCGTCAAGCTGAATGTATCGGCAGCCGGCGCGGTACAGCGAATCGATCTCGTCTCGATAACACTGCGCGAGGTCGGCGAAGAACTCGGTCATCTCGGGATAGGCCTCGATATCGATCGTCTTTCGCCCGCCGCGAAAGTGGACCATCGTTGGCGAGGGGATCGTCACTTTCGGCGTCTCGTGCGTGACGGATTTGAGGAACTCGAAATCGGGCTTCTGAATGTCGGTGACATGCCGGAGCTTCCCGGTGACCGACAGGCTCGGCGGCGCGAAATTCATTTCGCCCTTCGCGCTCTTGAACCTGGTCTCGATGCCGCCGCTGACCGTCACCCCTTGCAGGCGTTCCAGAAAGTCGATGTGGAAGTAGGTGCGACGAAACTCTCCGTCGGTGACGCTCTTCAAGCCGATGCCTTCCTGCTTGCCGACGACGTCGCGGACGTGTGTATCTTCGATCTGTCGCAGTTCGTCGCGCGACATTTCGCCGTCGCGCGTCCGCCGCCGCGCCGCGAGCAGCGCCTGCGGCCGCAACAGACTGCCGACGTGGTCCGCGCGGAAGGGCGGATTCAGACTGGACATGCGCGGGCGCCTCACAATCGCCGGCACGAATTCTACTCCCACGCCGCGCACGGCTCATCACGAAGACACGAAGTGCGGCCTTAGCGGCCTTTGCGTTGACCGTCTTTTACGGCTGTTCTACGCGCCGCGAATCTGATAGAACACGCCGCATATGGACCGTCGATCATTTCTGGCGACGCTCGCCGCGAGTGCGGCAGCGGCCTCCGTAGACGCACAGCCGGCGGATCGCGCGCGCAAGGGCCGGATCAAACAGGCGCTGATGCGGTTCGCGTTCGGGCCGGCGCCGACGCTGACGTTCGACGACATGTGCCGCGAGGCCGCGCGGCTCGGATACGTCGGATTCGATCTGACGGGTCCGCCGGACTGGCCGACGCTCGCCAAGCACGGACTGATCTGTACGATGGCGCCGGCCATGGGCGTCACGATCCGCGACGGCTTGATCCGGCCGGAACTGCATCAGGCGATCGAGCGGTCGATGCACGAGGAAATCGACCTCTGCGCGGCGAGAAAGTTTCCGAACATTATTACGGTCGGCGGCGAGCGCCGCGGCATCGGCTACGAGGAGGGAAAAGAGCACTGCGCGGCGCTGCTCAACCGGGTGAAATCGCACGCGGAGGACAAGGGGATCACGATCTGTATCGAGGTCGTCAACAGCAAGTACAAGGATCCTGAATACGGCCGGGCCGACGCCATTTTCGATCGTCTCGCCTGGGGCGCGGACGTCTGCCGGCGCGTCAACTCGCCGCGCGTGAAGATGCTGTTCGATATCTACCACGTCCAGATCATGGAGGGCGACGTCTGCGCCAACATCCGGGAGTATTTCCCGTTGATCGCCCATTTCCACACGGCCGGTGTGCCCGGCCGCCACGAAATCGACGAGACCCAGGAGCTCAATTACCGGTTCGTGGCGCAGACGATCGCCGATCTCGGCTTCAGCGGGTACGTGGCTCACGAGTACCGGCCGACGCCGGGACGCGACCCGCTCGAAAGCCTCCGCCGGACGGTCGAGATCATGGACGTTTGAATCTGGTGATATATACTCGTCGCTTCACTCACGCGATTTTTTCTTCGAGAAGGGAGTGGTCGAACATGGCAACGGACTTTTTTCTCGGCGAGTCGCTGGTCGGGGATGGCAACGAGGTCGCGCACATCGACCTGATCATCGGTTCCAAAACGGGCCCGGCAGGCGCCGCCTTCTGCAACGCGCTCACGAACAACAAGGACGGTTTCACCACTCTCCTCGCCGTCGTCACGCCGAACCTCCCGGCCAAGCCCGACACCCTCCTCTTCAACAAGGTGACGATCAAGGGCGCGAAGCAGGCCCTGCAGATGTTCGGTCCGGCGCAGGCGGCCGTCGCCCGCGCGGTCGTCGACTCGGTGGAGAGCGGCGTCATCCCGCGCGACAAGGCCAACGACTACTGCGTCCTGGTCGGCGTGTTCATCCACTGGGACGCGAGCGATGACCAGAAGATCTACGACTTCAATTATCAGGCGGCGAAAGAGTCGATCCAGCGCGCGCTGGCCGGAAAGCCGACCGTGAGCGAGGTGATTGCCGGCGCCAAGACCGCCAAGCACCCATTCGCGAGCGATGCCGAGCGGAAGCACGGCGTCGGCGTTTAAGGCGCCATCGCACGAGCACCCTGCGGCGTCAGTTCCATGGACGCCGTGAGTTCCGAGCACCCTGCAGCGTCAGCTCCAGGCACGGTGCCGCGTCAGTTCGAAGCACGGTGCAGCGTGAGTTCTGAGCACCCTGCGGCGTCAGTTCGAAGCCCGGTGCCGCGTCAAGGTCCCAGCACTCTGCTGCGTCAGTTCAAAGCCCGGTGCCGCGTCAAGGTCCCAGCACCCTGCCGCGTCAGTTCGAAGCCCGGTGCCGATGCGCAAGGTACTTCTGCAACTCGACAGCTCGCCGCACGCCAGCGTCTTCGATCGCATTGTCGCGCTCGACGCCGGCGCCGACGAAGTCTTGAGCTACGGCGGCGTCGCCGAGGAGGGCGTCCGCGATCTCGTGCACGGCGCGATCTTCACGCGCAGTCCGAAAAACCTTCACCACACCGCAATCTTCGTCGGCGGAACGGATATGGCGGCCGGAGAGCGGCTGCTCACCGCAGTACGCAAGGCATTCTTCGGTCCAATGCGTGTCTCGGTCATGCTCGATTCGAACGGATCGAACACGACGGCTGTGGCCGCGGTCGCAAAGCTCCGGCAGGCCGCCGGCAATATCGCGGGCCATCGCGCTGTGGTGACGGCCGCGACTGGACCCGTCGGCATGCGCGCTGCCGGGCTGCTCGCCCAGGCCGGCGCTGACGTTGTGGTCACCTCTCGCCGACCGCAGGCAGCGGCCGACGCCGCCGAGCGGATTCATCAGCGGTTCGGCTGCGCCGTCAGCGGTTTGACGATGTCCGATCGTTCTGAGGCGGCGGCGATCCTCGAGGGAGCGACGCTGCTTCTCAGCGCCGGCGGCGCCGGCGTGTCGCTCATTCCACGCGCCGCGTGGGCGGGACGCGCCGGACTGCGCAGCATCGCCGATGTCAACGCCGTGCCGCCGCCGGGCGTGGAGGGGATTGACGTCACCGACGACGGTGTGGATCGCGACGGAGTCGTGGTGTTTGGTGCGCTGGGCGTTGGCCACCTGAAGATGCAGATCCACAGGGCCTGCATCGCGCGCCTGTTCGACCGGAACGACCTCGTCCTCGACGCCGAAACCATTGCCGACGTGGCGCGCGATCTCGCGGCCGCGAGCGGCTGATTCAGGGCTCCGCGACAGTCGGACGCCGCGCTGGAACGCAAAGGCCGCGAAGGCCGCCAAGAAATACTGTCTTTCTTTGCGTCCTTTGCGGCCTCTGCGTTCGATCGTGACACTCGCTCTAGAGGTAGCGGACCAGGCCTCCAGAGCGTTGAGCCTTGATGCGCGCGAACCACCGGCACGGCCAGTACAGGATCGCGATGACGCCGGCGAATACCAGATAGAGAAGCGGCAGCCCCCATCGATATCCCTCGGGGACCGGCGGCGGCATCATCGGATGATTGCCGAACAGCCACGGGTTGACGTGTCCCGCACGCAGAAGCGATACGACGATGGCGGCGGCGTGAATCACGGGGACGTGAGCACCCTATCTCGGACCAGAATATGATAAAATAAAGGTCATGAAGCTGGTCTCAATTCAGGACCTGAAAGCGAAGCTTTCGGCGATGGTCGCCCAGGCCGAGTCCGGCGACACGATCACCATTACCCGGCACAATGCGCCGGTGGCCCAATTGAGCCCGGCCCGGACGGCGTCCGTTCAGCGCGGCAAGAACGTGGGTGGCGGCCGCATCAGGGCGGCGCTGAAGCGCGGCACGAAAGGCCGATACCTGGAGGTCCTCTTGGAGGATAGGGGCAACCGTTGAGCGCTGACCCTGAAGCGGCTCCAAGACGCCGCCGGTTGTATCTCGACACGTCCGCCTATCTCTGTATCCTGCTCGCCGAAGAAGGGTGGGAAGGCCTGTCCAAGGAAACCGACGGGGCGGAGTTGCTTTCAAGCGTCATTCTGGTCCTGGAGGCCAGGCGAAATCTGATCCGGTTGGCGAGGGAAGGCGCGCTCAAGCCGGAACAGTACAAAACCTGCATCGGGCGTGTGGAACAGGATACGAGCCTCTTTGTGTTGCGCGATCTGACCTTGGATCTTTGCCAGTCCAACCTCGTACCTGCCGTCACGACTCCACGATCGCTCGACCTCGCGCATCTGCGATCGGCGCTCTGGTTTCATGCCGCCGAGCCGATCAATCGATTCGTCACGATGGACGGTTCGCAGGAACAGGCCGCCGGGGAACTCGGCCTCCCCGTGTGAACCGGACGGTGTCGTCCGTTCGCAGGGCCCGCATGGGCTCGCTCTCCGCCTCCTCCGCGTCGATGACTCGGACGAACTCTCAGCTATCGAGATCAACATGCCGCGCGTGATCGGGATCGACCCGGGAACTCTGAGCCTCGACCTCTGTGGGTTGGACGACGGGCGGCTCTTTCTCGACCGATCGTTGCCCACGGCCGAGGCGCTCCGCGATTCGGCGTCGCTCGTCCGCATGCTCGAGGACGCCCGTGGAACCGGCACACTTGATCTCATCGTCGGCCCGTCCGGATACGGCCTGCCGCTGATCGCCGCTCGTGATCTCACCGAGACCGATGTCCGACTCGCGTATCTGGCGGTCGAGGGCGAGGCCGGAGGAATTGGCGGCCTCCGATCGCTGACGCGGATGCTGGCCCGATCGTCGTTGCCGGTCATGCTGACGCCAGGCGTGATCCATCTTGCGACGGTACCGGCGCACCGGAAAGTGAACCGCGTCGACATGGGCACGGCGGACAAGGTGTGTGCGACCGCGCTCGCCGTTCACGCGCAAGCCGGGCGACAGTTTCGTTCCTCTTCCTCGAGCTCGGCGGGGCGTTCTCTGCGGCAATCGCCGTCGACCGCGGCCGCATTGTCGATGGCATTGGTGGCACGTCCGGCCCGCTTGGCTTGCGAGCGGCGGGCGCGCTCGATGGCGAAGTCGCGTTCCTGGCGGGCACTGTCACGAAGCGGCTCCTGTTCGAAGGCGGGGTCGCGACGATCGCCGGTGATCCGGAAGCGCCGGTGGAGGCACTGGCTGCTCCGCGCTCGCCGCGTGCGCGTCTCGCCTGGGACGCGTATCTGGAAAGCGCCGCGAAAGCGGTGGCTGCGCTTGCGCTGTCGGCGCCCGGCGTGCGCGAGGTGATGCTGTCGGGCCGATTGGCTGCGGTTGCCGGGGTGCGCGACGAAATTGCGCGCCGAGTGGCCGCGGTGATTCCGCACCCTTCGGTTCACGTGCTCACCGGGTTCGCGGTCTCCGCCGGGCAGGCGGCGCAGGGAGCGGCGCTCGTCGCCGACGGTCTTGCCGGCGGGCGGTTCTCGGCGCTCGTGGATGCGCTCGGCATTCGCGACGCGGCCGGCACGGCGATCGATCATCTCCACGTGATCACGCCCGGCCAGGCGCGGGCACGTCTCGGAATCGCCTGAGCGTGCGACGAGTCGTGATCGCAGGTGTGTCGACGCGGGCGGCAGCCGAATCCGCCGCGCGAGCGGGCTTCGACGCCACCGCGATCGACGCGTTCGCCGATCTCGACCAGCACCCATCGGTCCAGTCACGGTCGATCCCTCGGCCGTTTACCGCGCGCGCGGCGGCGCGCGCGGCGCGGAGCATCGACTGCGACGCGGTCGCCTACCTGTCGAATTTCGAGAATCATCCGGACGACGTGCGCACGCTGGCCGCGGGTCGCGAGCTGTGGGGCAATCCGCCAGCGGTGATCCGTCGGGTGCGCGATCCAATGTGTCTGGCGCGTGCGCTCCGCGATCGCGGCATCGCTGGGCCGGGAGTCCGGCTGCCGCCTGCGCGCGTCGCGCTGCGGCGTGCCTCGCCGACCGCCGTCGCTGAAGCTATGGCGGTCCGCCGAAGCTTCATGCGAAGGCGGAAGCAGCCCGAAGGCGGGAGGCCGGACACGACCGGCGATGCGCGTAATCCGGATACGACCGACCATCGTGACTGGCTCGTGAAACCGCTGGCGTCAGGAGGCGGGCATGCGGTCCGGCGGTGGAATCGTGGCACGCCAGTTCCCCGCGATTGTTATCTGCAGGAACTGATCGCCGGCACGCCCGGTTCCGTTGTCTTCGTCGCGGCCGCCCGCCGCGCAGTACCGCTCGGCGTCTCGCACCAGCTGATCGGCGACCGGGCCTTCGGTGCCACTGGTTACCAGTACTGTGGAAACATTCTGGCATCGGCCGGCGACGACGATGCGCTCGTGGACGCGGCCTGCACGCTTGCGCGCGCGGTCAGCGAGGAATTCGGTCTCGTCGGAGTCAACGGGATCGATTTTGTCGCCCGCGACGCGCACCCGTACGCCGTCGAAGTGAACCCGCGCTGGACCGCGTCCATGGAGCTCGTCGAACGTGTCTACGGCCTGTCGGTGTTTGCGTCGCATGCGGCTGCATGCGCCGACGGTACGCTCCCCGACTTCGAAGTCGTCCAGGCGCGACGCGGTGCCCGGGCGGCCGGTAAGGCGGTGGTGTTCGCGCGCGAAGATGTCACCATTGGCGACACGAGCGGGTGGATTGGCGATGCCACTGTTCGCGACGTGCCGCACCCGGGCGAACGGATCCGTGCCGGGCGGCCAGTCTGCACGGTTTTCGCGGCCGGTGACGACCGTGCGTCATGCTACGTCGCACTCATCCGACGTGCGGATCGCGTATACGCGGAGCTCGCCGGATGGAAATCGGGCGGTGATGGTTCGATCGAGGGAACTACCTAACGTTGGAGCAGTCCGACCAACCGACCCCGCCACACGGCACGACATTCAACGCAGAAACCGCAGAACTCGCAGAACAAAACCGATTATTCTCTGCGGGTTCCGCGAGTTCTGCGTTGATCGTCGCGGCTAGTTTGGCTGGCGTGGACGCAAATTGAGTGCTTGTACGGGTCAGGATCGAACAGAATCAATCGTGATGACGATGATCGGGCCATTCTCACTGGAACGAGTGGTGAGCGCCGTGGAAAAAGTTCGCCAACGTCTGCTCCGGGCCGCCGCCGCGCTGCGAGCAGCCCATGTTCGTTACGCAATCGTTGGCGGCAATGCCGTGGCTCTCTGGGTCTCTCGTCGAACGCACCGGGTTCACCTACAGGCACTTGGCAGCCCGTGGTGAAACTCCGGCTGCATTCGGCCGGCGATGCATCCCCGCTCCACCCCACCGCGCTCGGAAAACGCGCGGTGGGGGCCCCGGCGCTGACTGCGTTGCTCCTCCCTCAAATATTCCCGATATTGCACCCCACCGTGCACAAGACGCACGGTGGGGGCCCCGCGCTGTGGTCGTCGCGCCGCTCCGCCGGGGTCCCCACGGCGCGGACTGTGCGCCGTGGGGTGGAACGTCGGGGCGCCTCGCCGCCCTCGGTGCCACGCCGGACTTTCACCACGGGCCGCCAACGGGCACCGACATGTTTCTCGACGGCCCCGCTGCAAAGCCGCGCGATGCGGTGCATGTCGTTTTCGCCAACGAAAAGGTGAAGGCACACGAGCCGCTTCCAAATCCAGACGTCAGCGAGGCTGAAGAGGCCGATCTGTTTCGCGTGATCTCGCTCGAGGCCCTGGTGCGCATCAAGTTGACAGCGTTCCGCGACAAAGACCGCACTCATCTGCGCGACCTGATCGACGTGGGATTAGTGGGTGCGGACTGGCTGCCAAATCTTCCACCGTCGCTCGTCGGCCGTTTGCGCCAGTTGCTCGATACACCTGAGGGGTGAAGCTTGGATATCCAACCGAATGCTATGATCACATCCATCGCAGGGTCGTGGCGAACCAGAATGGAACAAAAGCGCTTCATCATGAACGCCGGTCGCACCACGAAACAGGGGCAGCAGATCAACGTCGGCAAGGACAATGCGGAGTATCAGGCCATTGTCGGCACGCTGACGATGCACCCGCAGGACATGAAGTCCGTCGGGGTTCAGCCGGGTAGCAACGTCCGGGTTCGTTCGGAGTACGGCGAAGCGACCTTTCGATGCGTCGAAGGCAAGGTTCCGGAGGGTATGATCTTTGTTCCGTATGGGCCCCCCACGTGCCGTCTCATGGGCCGATACACCGATGGAACCGGAATGCCCACGTCCAAGGGCTGGGAAGTCGAAGTTGAGCCAATCGTATAAGCAGACACCTGGCAAACCGCAGAGCATCACGAACCCGCGCAGGTCCGACGCCGCGCGGGAAACGGGTGTTGCCGCGTGGGAAATGATCGCGGCCGGCCGGTACATGCCGCGCCGCATCCGGGGCAGCTTCCCGGGCCGGGAGCTTGGATGAACGTTCGTCGCGGCTGAAGCCTCGCGGTCCACGCGACTGAATAGACGATGACGCTCACAGTCGTAAAAGACGCCACGTGCACGTTCTGTGGCTGCGTGTGTGACGATATCGAATTGCACGCCGACGGCGATCGCATCGTCAAGGCGAAGAACGCCTGCAGTCTGGGCGACGCGTGGTTCAAGCATCACACCGCTGAGCGGCTCTTTCCCGACGCGATCATCGACGGCGCGCCGGCGACGCTCGACGACGCGGTGGAGGCCGCGGCCGGCTTTCTCCATCGGGCGAACATGCCGCTGGTGTACGGCCTGAGCAACGTCACCTGCGAGGCCCAGCGCGAAGCCGTGGCCCTTGCCGAGACGATCGGAGCCGTGGTCGACAGCCACACGTCGCTTTGACACGGCCCCACTGAAATAGCTGCCCAGTTGGGCGGCAAGATCACCTGCACGTTGGGCGAAGTCAAGAATCGGGCGGACTTCATCATGTACTGGGGCGGCAACCCGGCGGAATGCCACCCGCGGCACTTCACGAAATACACCATCATGCAGAAGGGCAAGTTCGTCCCTGCAGGCCGCAAGGGCCGGACGATGGTGCTCGTCGACATTCGTGAAACGCCCAGCGCCAAAGCCGCAGACATCTTTCTCCAGATCCGTCCCGGCCAGGACTTCGAGGTCGCGACGACGTTGCGCGCACTGGTCAAGAACCAGCGTGTTGACCCGGCGCGAGTCGCAGAGACCGGTCTGTCGGTCGAGCGGCTGCGGGACATCGCCGATCGGATGAAGCGCGCGCGCTTTGGCGTGATCTTCTTCGGCATGGGCGTCTCGATGACGCGCGGCAAGCACATGAACTCCGGTGCGATCCTGACGCTGACCGCCGAGCTGAACGCGTTCACCAAGTTCGTCTGCATGCCGATGCGCGGACACGGCAACGTGACCGGCGCCGACGTCGTGTTGCGGTGGACCACGGGCTATCCGTTCGGCATCAGTTTGAGCCGCGGGTATCCCCGCTTCAATCCGGGAGAATTTTCCACCGTGGATCTCCTGGTCCGCGTCGACAACGACGCGGCGCTGATTCTCGGCGCCGATCCCGGAGCGACAATGCCGCAGCCGGGAATCGAGCATCTCGCGCGAATACCGACCATCGTCCTGGATCCAAAGGTGACGCACACGAGCCGGCTC
>QHWF01000149.1:3428-13331 GCA_003222455.1 Acidobacteriota bacterium | reverse complement strand
GGCTCCGATCTGTCCGGCGGAGGCCGTGAGCGAATCGAAGTGGAAGCGTGCGACCAGTACACGCTTCAGGCCGATCTCTTCTCGCAGGCCGTGCGAGGGGACCGTGCGCCCGCGTATCTCCTCGAGGATTCGGTCAGGAACATGGCAGTCATCGATGCGATTGTCCGGTCGGCGGACTCGGGGCGATGGGAGACGCCAACCGCGACCGACACGGTGACCGCAGAGGGCTGATCAACGCTCACTCCAGCAGGAGGGGCTCGCCTCGTTCTTCTCCCGACGGGACCAAGCGACGGTCGCGCATGATCAGACGGGCGCAGGCATTCCAGCGCAGCAGCGCGTCGTCGTTGCCCGGCGGCCGGACGGCCTCGGCCTTCTCGTACCAGGTCATCGCCTCGCGCAGCCACTCGTACGCGCGTGGGCCGCAGTCGGGCACGCCGCGTTTGATCCGCGCCTTCGCGCGACGCTCCCAGACGATCCCGGTGTAGTACGCGCGCTCGTATTCGCTTTGGATTCGCGCCACGCAGGCGCTCGCGCGGGTCAACGCGGCCGTCGCATCCTCGTCGAACTGCTCGGTGAGCGCGAGCAGCATCGTGACGAGGGCTTCCTGGTTGTCGGGATCGGCGTCCAGCGCGTCCAGACAGATGCTCTCGGCTTCTCCGGGCTCGTTGAGCAGGCGGTACCGCTCGGCCTTGGCCAGTGCCCGCGGCACGGCCTCGAGCGAGAGAGGTTTCAGGGTGAACTCCATTCGACCTCCAGAAATTCGGAATTCGGAATGCAGAATTCGGAATGCGGCAACATGCGAACGAATTCTGAATTCCGAATTCCGAATTCCGAATTACTGAACTCGTTCACTGTCGCAGCATCCTGAACAGCTTGGCGACCGGGTCGTAGAGCTGATCGATCACACGTTCCTTGAGCGGGATAATCGCATTGTCGGTGATGGTGATCCCCTCGGGACACACCTTCGTACAGCATTTCGTGATGTTGCAGTAGCCAATGCCGTGCGTGTTCTTCAGATCACGCGAGCGATTCTCGGTGTCGATCGGATTCATTTCGAGGGCGGCGGCGTAGACGAGGTGGCGCGGCCCGACGAACTGGTCGAAGAGGTGATGCTCGCGCAGCACGTGGCAGACGTCCTGGCACAGAAAACACTCGATGCACTTCCGGAACTCCTGCACCCGTTCGACGTCCACCTGTGACATCCGCCACGTGCCGTCGGCTTCGGGCGGGCGTGGCGTGAACCGCCGGATGCCGAGCTTCGTGCGGAAGTTCCACGACACGTCGGTGACGAGATCCCTGATGGGCGGGAAGGCGCGCATCGGCTCGATGGTGACCGGCTTCGACAGATCGAGCTGGTTCAAGCGCGTCATGCACATCAGGCGCGGATGGCCGTTCACTTCGGCGGAACACGATCCGCACTTGCCCGCTTTGCAGTTCCAGCGAACGGCGAGGTCGTTGGCCTGGCGGGCTTGAATCTGGTGCACGGCGTCGAGCACCACCATTCCTTCCGACACCTCGGTCGTGTACTCCCTGAACCTGCCACTGCGGGCATCGCCGCGCCAGATCTGGAAGGTTGCCTTTTGTTCAGCCATGAGCGTTCAGCACCAAAGTTCTTCGTATCCTTGATTCCGATCAACCCATTTCCTCGATGACGTGTCTCAGTTCCTCGGGCATGTCCGGGATCGGCGCGTGCGCGACGTCCATGCCGCCTTCGGGGTTCTTGCGCACGATGAAGTTGAAGCTGCTGAACCCCGGATCGCGACTCGGATAGTCCTCGCGGAAGTGTCCGCCGCGGCTCTCGCGGCGCTCGAGCGCCGATCGCGTGATGGCCTCGGACACGGTCAACAGGTTGGGCAGGTCGAGTGCGGCGTGCCAGCCAGGATTGTACTCGCGGTGTCCGCCGACACCGGCGCGGTTCGCCCGCGCGCGCAGCTCTTCGAGGCCGTGGAGCGCGCGCTGCATCTCGGACGCGTTCCGCACGATGCCGACGAGATCCTGCATCATGTCCTGGAGCGCGTACTGGATCTGATAGGGACCCTCTCCGCGCGTGCCGCGCGCGAACGGCTCGAGCGCGCGCTGCGCGGCCTCGTCGATCTGCCTGGCGTCGATGGCGCCGGCGACCTGCGTCTTCGCGAACTGCGCGGCGTACTCACCGGCGCGCTTGCCGAACACGAGCAGATCCGACAGCGAATTGCCGCCCAGCCGGTTCGCCCCGTTGATGCCCGCCGCACACTCGCCCGCGGCGAACAATCCAGGCACGGTCGACATCTGCGTGTCGGCGTCGACGCGCACGCCGCCCATGATGTAGTGCGTCGTCGGACCGACCTCCATGGGTTCTTTCGTGATGTCGATGTCGGCCAGCTGCTTGAACTGGTGATACATGCTCGGCAGCTTTTTCCGGATGTGCTCGGCGGCGTTCGGCAGGCGCGCTTTGATCCACGAGATGTCCAGATAGACGCCGCCGTGCGGGCTGCCCCGGCCCGACTTGATCTCGCGCACGATGCAGCGGCTGACGTGGTCGCGCGTGAGCAGCTCCGGCGGCCGCCGCGCGGCTTTGTCCCCCTGCGTGTACCGCCAGCCCTCCTCCTCGTCGTCCGCCGTCTGCGATCGGTAATTCTCGGGAATGTCGTCGAACATGAAGCGGCGGCCCTGATTGTTCTTGAGCACGCCGCCTTCGCCGCGGACTCCTTCGGTGACCAGGATGCCGCTCACGCTTGGCGGCCACACCATCCCGGTTGGATGGAACTGGACGAATTCCATGTCCATGAGGTCGGCGCCCGCGTCGTACGCGAGGGTGTGGCCGTCGCCGGTGTACTCCCAGCTGTTGCTGGTGATCTTGAACGCGCGGCCGACGCCGCCGGTCGCGAGCACCACGGCACGGGCGCGAAACACTTTGAAGCGGCCCCGCTCGCGCTCGTACCCGAATGCGCCGACGACACGCTCGCCGTCCTTGAGCAGACGGATGATCGTGCACTCCATGTGCACGTCGATGCCCTGATGGATCCCGTGATCCTGCAGCGTGCGGATCATCTCGAGGCCGGTGCGATCGCCGACGTGCGCGAGCCGCGGATACCGGTGCCCGCCGAAATTGCGCTGCAGGATGCGCCCGTCCTTCGTCCGATCGAACATCGCGCCCCAGGCCTCGAGCTCACGCACGCGATCGGGCGCCTCCTTCGCGTGCAGTTCCGCCATGCGCCAGTTGTTCACGTACTGGCCGCCGCGCATCGTGTCGGCGAAATGCACCTTCCAGTTGTCGCGATCGTCGACGTTCGCGAGCGCCGCTGCGATGCCGCCTTCGGCCATCACGGTGTGGGCCTTGCCCAGGAGCGACTTGCAGACCAGACCGACGGTCACGCCCGCGGCCGACGCCTCGATGGCCGCCCGCAAGCCGGCGCCGCCGGCGCCGATGACGAGCACGTCGTGGTCGTGTGTCTCGTATTCGGGCATCACCAGATCCTGACGTCCGACCACACGCCCATCGAGCAGAGCCGGACGTAGAGATCAGCGAAGCCGACCGAGAACAGGCTGCTCCATGCCCAGAGCATGTGCTGGCGATTGAGACAGCTCACGCAGTCGTACGCGCGGACGCCGAACGGCGCGCGCGAGAGCTGATCGACGCAGCCGCCGATGACGTGACGCATCGAGTGACATCCGAACAGATAGCCGCTGAGCAGCACCACATTCGCGGCGAGCACCAGCGTGCCGACGCCGATCCCGAACGACACCGTGCCGTTCGCCGGATCGGTGAACCACAGCGCCTTCCACGCGTCGAACGCCAGAATGAGCAGGATAAACACCGAGATGAACAGCATGTACCGATGGACGTTCTGCAGGACGAGCGGGAACGAATTCTCGCCCCAGTAACTGGACCGCGGCTCGCCGACCGTGCACGACGGCGGATCGGCCCAGAAGGCTTTGTAGTAGGCGCCGCGGTAGTAGTAGCAGGTGACCCGGAACAGCCCGGGGATCGGCAGGATCAACAGCGCAGGCGAGAACGGCAGCCACCCGGGCCACGACGCCGGCCTCGGTCCGAACCAGCTGTGGGGGGAGGGGCCGACGATCTCCGGCGAATAAAACGGCGAGAGATAGGGGCCGTACGAATAATGATCGCCCTGAAACGCCGCCCACGTTGCGTAGACGATGAACGTGGAAAGGCCGAGGAACACGAGCAACGGCTGCAGCCACCAGACGTCGCGTCGCGCAGTCTCCCCTAATCGGCGCTGAACCATCCGGACCGGTACTGTCGACACGGCCATGAAACACGCTCTCTGCTGGTTGGCCTGAGACGGCCTACCATATCGAGGGCGGCGAAGGTTTTCAAGCGGTCAACTCGGACGATTCCTCCAGGAACCAGGATTCAATCACCGGCAATGCCGCCAGTGCCGCCGCTTCTCCGGCTTTCACCATGTCCGGCCCCGACTCGAAACTGTCCCATTCGATGGTGCCGAGATCGGGGGCGATTACCAGGTCGCTCACCTCGCGCCAGCCGCGCTCGGACCGGCCCTGCATGATCTGGAAGCATCGGCGGATCACCTGAAAGACGTCGGACGGAGGTCGCCGGATCTTCGGCGCCGGCAATGCCACCGAGATGACATGCGTGGCGCCGAGTTCGCGCGCCTGCATGGCGGGAATCTCCATGCTCATGGCGCCGTCCACGAGCAACCGGTCACCCGAGCGCACCGGCTGAAACAGACCGGGATAGGCGCAGCTCCCGCGAATGGGCACGAACACGTCGCCAACATCGCGAAACGAGACCGCTTCGCCTGTACACAGGTCGGTCGCGACCACGCCGAGAGGAATCCGCATTTCCTCGAAGCGATGCGTTTTGAGCAAATGGCGCAGGAACCGCGCCATCCGCTCGGTGGCCATGAAACCCGTCCGGCACAGGCTCCAGCGCGCCACGTCACGGAACCGCACGGCAGAGCCCGCGCGAGCGATCTCGTCTGGCGAGACGCCGCTGGCGTAGGCGGCCGCGACGATCGACCCCGCGCTCACACCGGTGATGCAATGAAGGGAAATGCCGCTGCGCTCGAAGACACGCAGCACGCCGGCGTGCGCGATGCCGCGGGCAAATCCTCCTCCGAGCGCCAGACCGATTTGCGGGCGAGCCATATGATTGGGTTTCGAGATCCGTTTTTGGAGATGCAATGGAATGACAGCAATCCGCACGCCAGCATCGATCGACGCCATTCAGGCTCCGTGGCGGGGGCTCTCTGACGACTGTCACCATAACCGGGCGCGGATCGGCGGAACTTAGTCGCCATCGGGGCAGAGTACGCCTGCGGCTCTGCCTCCAGGCTCTGGGCTCTCTAGAGGCAAATCGGCTCTCGGCTCAGGGCTCTGGGCTCCAGGCGCGCCCTGCTGAAAGTCCGTTGGGCATCGAGTTGCTCCGTTCGCTGCGTGTGAGTTCTCGTCGGTACACGTGCACGACGATTTTCTCGACAGCAGGTCCAAAGCCGAAAGCCATGAGCCTGAAGCCTGCAGGCTGCGTATTTCAGCGGCCGGCTAGGGCTGCGGCGGTTGAGGCACGAGCGAGCGATACATCACCAGCGCGTCGACGTCGCCCCGTGTGGGATGACTGAATGCCGCCGGCAGGCGTCCGACGATGTCGAATCCGCAGCCCTGCCAGAGCCGCACCGCCCGCTCGTTGCTGCTGACCACGAAGTTGAACTGCATGGCCCGGAACCCTCGCGCGGCGGCGGAGGCGAGCGAATGCTGACACATCAGACGAGCGACACCGCGGCCCGTCGCCCAGGGCGCGGTCATGTATCCGCAATTGGCCACATGCGAGCCGCCGCCTCGCTGGTTCGCGCGCAGGTAGTAGGTCCCGACGATGTCGCCGTCCTGTTCGGCCACGAAGACCTCGTGGTCCGGCGCGAACCAATCGGCCAGCGCCTCGTCGCGGCTCATGTCGCGCGGCAGCGGGTAGGTTTCGCCGGCCCGGATGGTCGGCGCGAGGATCTGCCAGATGCGGTCGGTATCTGCTGAAGTTGCAGCGCGGATATCCATGACAACAAGCTTCCGGGACGGCCGTCGCGACGGGAATGGGTACGAGGACGCGTCCGGCTGTATCATCGCACCACTGTTGACGGAGGTCTCCATGATCCGTTTCAAGGTCCGGTTTGGCATCGTCATCGCCACGGCGCTCGTCATGGGCGCACCGTCCCGTTCGGTCGCGCAGACGCAGACTGGCACCATCACCGGCACCGTGACCGACGAGCAGAATGCGGTGCTGCCGGGCGTGACGGTGACGCTCGCGAGCCCGGCCATCATCCGGCCGCAATCCAGTGTGACCAATGAACGCGGTGCGTACGGCTTCATCGCGCTGCCGCCGGGCGTCTACACGCTCAAGTTCGATCTCACCGGGTTCGCGTCGCTCTCACGACAGGACATTCGCGTGAACGTGGCGGTCGTGACCACCGTTGATCAAACGATGAAGGTGGCAGCCGTCAGCGAGACGGTGGAAGTCGCCGGCCAGTCGCCGAGCGTCGATGTCAAGAGCACGAGCAAAGGCACGAACTTCGACAGCGCCCTGCTCACCGCGATCCCTCAGGCGCGGGAGATCTGGTCCACGGTGGAACAGGTGCCCGGAGCGACTGAGGGCGGGTTCAACGTCGGCGGCGCCGGCAGCGCGCAACAGACCTCCATGGCCGTCCATGGGTCGATGGGGGGGCAGCAGGAATACGCCGTGAACGGCCTGAAGTTGAACTGGCCGGGCGGGAATGGCGGCGCGACCGCCTTCTACTTCGACCAGGACAGCTTTGCCGAAATCAACGTGATGACCAACGGCGCGCCGGCGGAAGTGGGGACCGGCGGTGTGTACATGAACACCGTGACGAAATCGGGCGGCAACCAGGTGCGGGGCGGCGCGAGCATCTACTGGGAAGAGAAGTCGTTTCAAGGAGACAACGTCTCGGACGAGTTGCGCTCGCAGGGGATCACGAAAGGGAACCCGATCAATCACATCTACGACCTGAACGGCAATCTCGGCGGCCCCATCAAACGAGACCGGGCGTGGTTCTTCTCGTCGTATCGCCGCTTCGACATCAGCACGCAGGTGCTCGGCATCACGCGCGCCGATGGATCCCCGGCGCCCGACCTGAACCACCAGTCGAACTTCGTCGCCAAGTCGACGGTGCAACTCGACGACAGGAACAAGATCAGCGGCGAATTCAATTTCAACTACCAGAACCGGTTTTTCCGCCGCCCGACGAGCGATCTCGTGCAGGAGAAAGCCTCGTGGCGGCAGATCGAGCCAGCCTACATCGGCCAGTTCCAGTGGACGTCGGTCGTGACGCCGGCGCTGTTCGTCGACGCGCGATATGGATACCTCCATCTGATTTTTCCGCTGCACTATCAGTCGGAGGTCGGTCCGGACGATCTGGCGCGCCAGGACATCGTGCGCCACACGCTGACCGACGCCGCGACGTACGACTACATCAACCTGGCCACACGCCACCAGGCGAACATTTCCGCGTCGTATTTCGTGAGCTCGCACAGCGTCAAGACCGGATTCGAGTACGGCCGGGCGTTCAACCGGAATGAATACGCCGCCAACGGCAACTACGTGCTGCGCTACTTCGATGGCGCGCCGCTCGAGGTCCAGACCTACAACACGCCGATTACGGGCGACAACCAGATCAACACGATCTCGATATACGGACAGGATTCGTGGGTCGCCAACCGGCGCCTCACCGTCAATTACGGCGGCCGGTTCGAACGGCTCGTCGGCCTCGCGCCGCCGCAGTCGCAGCCGGGCAATCAGTTCTTCCCGGCGCAGACGTTCGGCATCATCGACAACATTCCGCTCTGGAAGAACGGTGTCTGGCGCGTGGGCGCGTCGTACGACATGTGCGGCGACGGCAAGACGGCGCTCAAGGCGTTCTACGGCCGCTTCATGGTGCAGGAAGGCACGCGCCTGGTGCAGCAGGTCAACCCCAACGATCTCGGCGGCGACTATCGAGCGTGGACCGACCGGAACGGCGACAACATTGCCCAGGCGACGGAGCTCGGACCATCGACGCGGCCGTACGGCGGACGGGTGAACAAGATCGATCCGGGCCTGAAACAGCCGTACTCCGACGAATTCGATCTGGGCCTCGAGCGCGAGCTGCTGCCGAATTTTTCAGCCGGCGTCACCTACTATCGCCGGCACAACGGGCGCCGCTTCAGCGGCGTGAACCTGGCCGTCCCGCCGAGCGCGTACACGGCAATTACCGTCAGCGGTCCGGACGGGCAGCCGACGACCGTGTACAACCAGGACGCGGCGACACTGGGCCTGGCGAACCGGGTCATCACGAACGCCGATGGCCTCGAAGACACCTATCACGGCGTGGAGTTCACGGGCACGAAGCGGATGATCGATCGCTGGCAGATGATCGCCGGCTTCACGATTGGGCGCGACAAGGGGCTGTACGACAGTGGCAATCCGAACGCCAATCTGAATCGACAGGCCGCCTTCATCGGCATGGACAGCACATATATCGGCAAGCTGGTCGGCACGTACGTGTTCCCGCACGCCGTGACGTTCAGCACGAATTTCCGGTACTTCACCGGCCAGCCGGTTCAGAAGCTGATTACGGTGCGGGGTCTCAACCAGGGAACCGTGAGCGTGCGCCCGGCGCCGGTGGGCGCGACGAGACTCGACAACGTGGCGCTGTGGGACGTGCGCGGCTCGAAGATTTTCCGGCTGAATCAGGGCCGGCAGCTCGAGGCGATGGTGGATGTCTTCAACCTGCTCAACCAGAACGCGACCTTCCGCCACTGGTCGCGCGGCTGGGCCTCCGGTTCGCGTTCTGAGGGTGATGTCCTGAGATGCAGCTCCACGGCGCCCTCCGTGCCGTCGCATTGACGATGGCCGTCGTGTTCTCCGCAGGGGCCGGCGACGTGTGCGCTCAGAGCCTGCAGGTTGGGATCATCGATTTTTATGGCCTGCACCGGGTCACGGAAGCGCAGGCGCGCGCCGCCCTCACTGTCAAGGAAGGCGACATCGTCTCAATCGTGGATGAGATGCCGCCCGCGTTTGTGGTCGAATCGGAGCGCCGACTCTCAGCGCTGGCTGGCGTTCGGCGGGCCTACCTCAATGTCACCTGTTGTGATGCGGGACGAGGCATCGTTTTTGTGGGACTCGAGGAACAGACCGCGCCGGCCGTGCGCTTCCGCCAGGCGCCCCGAGGCCGTGTCCGACTCGCCCCGGAGGTTGTCCAGGCCGGTCGCGAGTTGTCGCAGGCCTGGATGGCAGCCGTGCAGCGTGGTGACACGGCTGAAGATCGATCGCAGGGGCACTCGCTGCTCCATGATCCGGGCGCGAGAGCCATTCCGCAGCGCTTCATCGGATACGCGGCTCGCGATATCCGGTGGCTGCGCGACGTTCTGCGCCATTCTTCCGATGATGAACACCGGGCGCTGGCGGCCGAGATCCTGGCCTATGCGCCGGACAAACGGGACGTCATCGGCGATCTCGTGCAGGGAATGAACGATGCGTCAGCGTCCGTGCGCAACAATGCGGCTCGAGCTCTGGTGGTCATCGCCGGCGCGAAGGCAACCGTGCTGCGAGGCCGCCTGCAAATCCCGGCCGGCCCATTCATCCGGCTGCTCAACTCTCCGGTGTGGACCGACCGGAACAAGGCGTCGCTGGCGCTCATGGAGCTCTCGGCGGATCGTGATCCCGAGTTGCTCGCGGCGCTGCGGACCCGCGCGATCGTGCCGCTGGTCGAGATGGCCCGATGGAAGAGCGAGGGCCACGCGATGCCGGCGTTCAGGATCCTGGGACGAATCGCTGGTCGATCTGATGAGGATATCGACACGGCGTGGGTACGTGGCGACCGTGACGCTATTGTGAACCTCGCCCTCGGTCTGCGGTGAGTCGCGTCGCTAACGGAGACAACGGAGACAACGGAGAAT
>QHWF01000149.1:0-3142 GCA_003222455.1 Acidobacteriota bacterium | reverse complement strand
TGACGCTATTGTGAACCTCGCCCTCGGTCTGCGGTGAGTCGCGTCGCTAACGGAGACAACGGAGACAACGGAGAATACGGAGGTAACGGATTTAACACGGAGAAACGGAGCAACAGAGACGAACGGAGCAACAAAAGAGTACTCCGGATTTCTCCGTTGCTCCGTTTCTCTGTGTGATCCCGTTTCCTCCGTAGTCTCCGTTCCCTCGGCTCGATTTCAGAACTCGAGCCGCAGTTTCAGCTGAACGACTCTCGGCGTGTTGGCCTGCGAGCTCACCCGGCCGAAATTCGCGTTGGTGATGTTCGTGTTGATGCCGCCGAACACGACGGTGTTGAACAGATTGAACACCTCCGCCCCGATCCGCAATTTGACGCTGCCGCCCGCCCGGAAATCCCGCTGGATGCTGAGGTCCTGATTGAACGAGCTCGGGTTGCGCAGATCGTACGCAAGCGTACGCGGCGTGTTGCCGAATGTGAACGATGGCGCCGAGACGAACGCGTTCCGATCGATGTACGCCGGAGGATTGGGGCCGAGGACGTCCCCGTCGCCGTAGTCGCCATTGATTCGCACGCTGCCCGAAAACGCCGGGTTGAAGTCCGCATAGCACGTGCCCGCGCTCGGCAGGTTGCACGCGCCGACGATCGATCCGATCGATCCGGTCGATCCGATCGGCCGGCCCGACCGGAACTGCGAAATGCCCGACACCTGCCAGCCGCCGACGATGGCGCGAACGAGTGTGTTGCCGCTGCCCGGCCGGCCCTCTGCGCCGAATGGCAGGTCGTACAGCACAATGGCGTTGAGCACATGCGGTTGATCGTTCGCGCCCACGGCCCAGTCCTGATCGAAGTCGTAGCCGGTGCGCGCCACGAGATTGTCTTCGGTGCGGCTGAACGTGTAGTTGGCGTTCAGCGTCAGCCCGTTCGATCGCCGCGTCGCGATGGTGAGCTGCAACGAGTGGTAATTCGATCGGGCGACGTCGCCATACACGTCGGTCACGCCCGAGTACTGCGGGAACGGCCGCAGCATCTGCGCAATCGTGCCGGAGAAATTCGCGTACGGAAGACGGACGCCGGGCACAATCGCCTGCGCCGCCGTGAGGCTCGCCGGTGTCGCCTGTTGTGTGAGCAGATTGCCGAGCACCAGGTACCGCGGATCCAGCTGATTGGAATAGAATCCCCGGCCGCTGCTGCCGAGGAAGTCGCCGCGGCTGCCCGCATACGAGGCACCGGCCGTCACCGTCGACGTTAACGCGTACTGCAGACCGGCGTTCCAGTTCTGATAGCGCGGTGGCCTTCCGCCGATGTCGGGATCGCCGTACGTGACGCCGCCGCCCAGAGGTCGACCCGTCACGAAGCCTGCGTTGAGCGCCGGATCGAAGAACGGCGGCTTCGCGTACGCGGGCACGCCGTTGGTCCAGTTGTAAGCTGGCGAAAATCCGTCTCCGCTCGGGAACGTGACGTTCGCCGAGAAGCCGAGCGTGCCGGTGCCGTTCCGGGCGCCGGCGCGTCCGCCCACCGCGCCGCGCCGCGAGTACATGATGCCGTAGCCGCCGCGCAGCACGGTTCGTTCGTTGAGGCTGTAGGCGGCCCCGACGCGGGGCCCGATGTTGCCGTAGTAAGTCGCAATCGGCGTCCGGCAATGGCAACTGTTCTCGCCGTCGCCGGCGAACTGAATGGCCCCGGGGTACCCGCCAACCGCAGGGTTCGGTAATTCCGGATTCATGAACGACCAGCGGTCGTGCACCTCCGTATACGGCCGCATGATGTCGTAGCGCAGACCGGCGTTCAGCGAGAGCGTGGGCGTGACTTTGAAATCGTCCTGCGCCCAGAAGGCATAGCCATGAAAACGCCCGCTGGTCGCGACTTCGGAGTCTTCGACGACGTTCGTCGCATTCAGTTCGCCCAGCAGAAAGCTTGCGTACGCGTTGCCCGTCGTCGCCAGCAGCGTCCCGGTCGAACTGAAGCCGGCCGTCTGCGTGTTGCTGAACCCGAAAGTCGCGAGGCTGCCGTACGTGCGCTCGCGCTCGTCGGCGTCCATGCGCTGGCCCTGGAATCCGAACGTCAACGCGTGCTTGCCGCGCGTCCACTGCAGGTTGTCCTGCAGCGTGTAGTTGTTCAGGTACTCGGTGAACGCGCGGGCGTCGGTGCCGCGCCACTGCGTCGGCGCGTTCGGACCGGCAAAGCTCACCTCGGGAAATGCTGAATCCGCCTCGCCGGCTGGCAGGCCCCGCAGGCCGGCCTGCAACGGATACTTGCCGTCGATCGTCGCGTTTTCAATCGGCACCGACAGCCGGGCGAACCCCGCGTTGATCTGGTTCACCCACCGCGGGCTCATCACATACGTGTGCTTGATCTGCAATGTCGTCGGCACCTCCTCGACGAGGCGCGTCTCGGCAAACGGGAGCGGCAGCGCCGTTTGCGGATTGGTTCCGCCGCGATATGGCGTGTGCTGGCCCCGTGCGCCGTGCGCGAACAGCGCCGAGACTTGGTGCTGCGACGACGGGTTGACGTCGATCTTGACGGTGACGTTGTTGTTGTTGAAACCGATCGGCAGGTTGCCGCCAAGGTAGTTGTTCTGCAGACCGCCGTTCGACGGATCCGGCAGGAGCGACTGGAAGGACCGCGAGATCGGTGAGATCCGATTCGGAGGAATGACGTTGCCGGGAAACGGGTCCCGCACGAAACCGGTGCCGCCCGGGTTCGGCCGCGTCGTCGCCGGATCGTAAATGATGACCGGCAGGGCGCTGAAGTCGCCGTTGCGCTGGGCCACGGTGGGAATGGAGACGAGGCGCGATTCGGTCTGCCGCCGATCGCGGTACCCGTCGTAGGCGACGAAGAAGAACGTGCGATTGCGCCGGATCGGTCCGCCGAGCGTCGCACCATATTCGTGCTGGTTGTCGTCCGGCTTGCCCGCGGCAAAGAAGGCCTTGGCGTCGAGCGCCTTGTTGCGGAAGAACTCGAAGCCGCTGCCGCGAAAGCGATTCGTTCCCGACTTGATCACATAGTTCGACGCACCCTGCCCGTTGTACATCACCGCAGTACCGCTGCTCTCCACCTGGAACTGATCGACCGCCTCGACGGAAATGCCGAACTGCAGATTGCGGCCTTCGCCCTGCACCACCGCGTTCGTGATGGGCACGCCT
>QHWF01000935.1 GCA_003222455.1 Acidobacteriota bacterium | reverse complement strand
CCAACGTACCGGAGAAATCGTCATAGGCGATGACGGCCTCGCGCCCTCGCTGCCCCATCTGTAATCGCCTTGCGTCCGAATTCAGAAGCTGCGCCAATTTCTCGCTCAGCTGCGCGACGTTTTCCGGCTCGAAGAGGTGGCCGGACTCCCCCTCGCGAATCAAATCCAGTGCACCACCCAATGCCGACGCGACGGCCGGCAGAGCGCAAGCCATGGCCTCTGCCAGCGCGTTCGATAAGCCCTCCGACCGCGAAGGCAGCACGAATATATCGGCGGCGCGGTAATAGTCGATGACGTTGCTTTGCAGCCCGGTGAACAACACCGAGTCCCCCACTCCGCCCACCGCTGCCTGTTCTTCAAGTGCGCGCTGTTCCGAGCCGGGCCCCACGATGACCAGAAGGCCCCGCCGGCGAAGATCCTCGGGGAGCGTCGCCCACGCGCTGACCAACAGGTCCACGCCTTTCACCTTGTCCAGCCGTCCTACATAGAGAGCAATACGCGTGTCGGCCGGCAGATGGAGCCTCTGGCGCAGAGCAGTCTTTTCCGACGGCGAAACGGGACCGAACGCCTGAGTATCCACACCATTGGGCAATAGCTCAACGCTTTTCTGGAGGATACCCAGCGTCAGCACATAGCCCTCGACTTCGCGGTTCACCACGATCACCTGGTCCGCCAGCCGAAGCTGCGCGACGAACAGACGGCGCCGGACACCGCCGAGATGGGCTGTCGCATAGGCCTGCGCACCGGAACGCAGCTTGATGATGGCACGACCGCCGAGCAAATACCGCGCGATGATGGCCAGCCACGCTTGGGCACCTTCCCCGTGCGCGTGATAGATTCGCCGGCGGCGACGCCGCATCAAAAACCACAGGCCTCCCGCCACGTACAAAAGAGCCGCTACCCTGCCGCCGCCTCTGGCGTACAAGCGGTGTACCGGGATGGTATCGACAATTTCATCCTCGGCGACTCCCCGGAGGTGTTTAAAGCCGTGCCGTCGCGTGAGGACATTGACTAACCAACCGTTCTTGATGAGTTCTCTGGAAAGGTTTTGTGCTTGACGCTCTCCGCCACCTGTGCCGGGATGGAAATCGCCGGTCAGCATCCACACGCTGCGTTGAGACATCATCATCGCGGCTCCGCACTCTCGGTCAATTGAGAATAGAGGTCGAGGATCTGCGGAATGACGACATCGTTCGAGAAGAGCTCGATTGCCTTCTTTCGACCTGCGCGTCCCATGCGCATGCGCAAGGGCGCGTCGGCGATCAGCGTCTCAATCGCGGTAGCAAGCTTGTGACTATCTCGTGGCGGAACCAGAAACCCGTTCACGCCGTCGTCAACGGTCTGCCGGCACCCACGCACGTCAGTCGTGACGACGGGCTTGGCCATTGCCATCGCCTCGAGCACAGAACGAGGCGTCCCCTCGCTGTAGCTTGGCAACGCCAAGATATCCGTCGCGGCTAGCATGTTTCGAACGTCGTCGCGCTTACCGACGAAGTGAATATGTGAGAGAAGACTCGCCTCGTCTACGAACGTGCGGGTGACTGCCGCGGGGTTTTCTTCGTCAATCCATCCGATGACGAGGAATTCAGAGCGCGGATTTCTTGTGGAGATAATCTGTGCCGCTTCGACAAATTCGCGAATGCCTTTGTGCGCGGACAGTCGGCCAATGAACGTGACCACGACGGCGTCCTCGGATATGCCAAGCGCGCGGCGAGTCAACAACGCCTTTCTCGCGTCCTCTGGTCTGGGCGCAAAGAATTCGGTGTCCACTCCCGTTCCTTTGATGAGCACGGCCTTTCGCGCGTCCACGAGACGTTGCAGCGCCTTCAGGTCGTCGGGGTTTTGGAACACGACCCGCCGCGCGGATCGGAAGGAAAGCCAATACATCGTCGAGATAAGGAACCGGACTAGACGCGTCTTCAGTCCTCCCTCGGTGTAGAAATACCCAAGTCCTGTCACATGATTCACCACGGGCGTTCGGCTGAGCGCGCCTGCCAGCGAACTGTAGAGGTTCGGCTTGAGTGTGAACGAATGGACGAGATCGAAACGCTCGTGCTTGAAGATCTGTTGGAGCCGGCGCACGGTCGCCAACCCGCTGATAGGGTTCAGACTCCGACGGACCATCGGGTACGGTACGACGCGAATACCTTCCTTGCGCAGGGCTGGGCCGTACTCGCCTTCGGGGACCACCGCGCACACGTCGCAGCCGAGCGCCAGCAGGGCTCGCATCCACGGGAGGCGAAAACCGTAAAGATTGCAGTCGACGAGCGAAACGTAGGCGATTTTTTTCACGAGGCCCGATCTTCCGTGCGACGGGGTTGGTTTCCGTGACGGCTGACGGCGTCGTTCCTGCCTTGGATCGCCTCGCCTTGAACCTCGTCGAATCTTTGCACGACGGCCGCCAGATCGTAGGCGTTCATGATGCGCAGGCGGACTGCCGCTCCCAGAGCTGCGCGCGCCGTCTCATCGAGACGTAACAGCCTCAACACGCCGGCGGCCAGCGCCTCTGAATCGCCAACGGGAACGACGTAGCCGGTCTCGCCCACGATTTCGCGAACGGCGCCGCAGTCCGTCGAGACGCACGGGACACCGCAGGCCATCGCCTCGCCGAGCACGTTGGGGAAGCTCTCAGTCCGAGACGAAAGGCAGGCCACGTCGAGTGCGGCGTACAGTCTCTCGACGTCCAGGCGGTTCCCGAGCAGGTGGGCAGCGGGCCGCAGGCCGTACCGGTCGAGCAGCGCGACAAGGTCGCTATTGCTCCACTCGACCTCCTTGCCGCAGAGGACGAAGCGCGCGGAACCGCAGCGCTCCCTGATCCTCGCGGCCGCCGCGACGAACGTCCCGTGATCCTTGTCCGGATGGTGCCGTGCCACGAGGCCGACGACCGGCGCGTCCTCCGGTATTCCGAGCTCTCGCCGCACCTCGATCCTGGTCCGGGCATCGGGCCGGAAACTGGAGAGGTCGAAACCGTTGTGTATGACGACGAGCTTGCGGGCGGCGTAGCCTCCCCGGGCATGGCCCCGAAGAGACGATTCCGAGTTGAACACCACGCTCTCCGGCATCCACGTGGAGAGCAGGGCGCACGTTCGCCGCGTTAATCGGGTCAGAGCCTTGTCCCGAGGGTTGTACTCGTGTCGCACACCCCAGATCACGGGGATGCCGAGCGTCCTCGCCGCAATCCCGCCGAGGAGGTCCGCGTGGTACATCCACGTCTGGATGAGATCCGGCTTTTCCCTTGCCATCAATCGCACGAGGCGCACGAAACCCGCGGGGCTCACGCGACCCCTTTTCATCCCAAGCGCACTGACGGGCACTCCCAGCCCCTCGATCCTCCTGCCTACGAGGCCGATCATGTCCGTCAGCGACACCGCATGCGCCAGATGGGTAGGGGCGATCTGCGCCTTGAGCAGCTGGTAGAGCATCGTTTCGGCTCCCCCGCCATCGAGCGCCGCGATGACGTGCATTACTTTCATGCGTCCAGCCATCCTTACGCGGTTCGCGACAGCGCCGACGCGCCCACGGGGACCAGAGGGTCTTCGCGTCGACTCACCCAACGCTGGGCAATCTCGCCCATCGTCGACACCTCCAGGTCGCCCCGATCCCGCATATCGCTGGCAAGAGACAGAATGCGTTCAAAGATCGAGAATTGCGTGCTCGTCTGAAAGGAGAAGTTCGATGGATGGAACCAGAGGTGAAATATCTCCTGCCTCCGGACCGCCTGCTCTAGCCCCTTTCTGGCCTTCCGTACGACGGTGGTTGGAAGAATCATCCGGCGTATCCCATTGCGACTAATCAGAAGCATGCTGTCATCTATCGCAACCAGACCGTGCGCTTCAAGCCGGGGTAGTGATGTGTACGAAGAGGGAAGGTAGTAATCGA
>QHWF01000934.1 GCA_003222455.1 Acidobacteriota bacterium | reverse complement strand
AACCGCTGCCAAGACCTGCGGCGATATGCCGTAGGCGGCCTCGCCGTTGACGACCGTGTCGAGCCACGAGCGATAGTCGTCGTGACGCTCGGCGTCGCGGCGGAAGGCGTACAGGAGGACGTTGACGTCAGGCAGAATCACGAACGCCCGTCGAGCCGGTCCATGACGGCGCTTGAGTCGTCAAGGTCGACGCCAGGATGCGTGCCGCCCGTTGATCGTGATACCGGTAGCGTGACGCGGGCACGGCGCCCTCTGGCACGACCACCCGCTAGCACCAGCCTCAGCCCGCGCTCGATCAGTGCCGTGACCGTCTCGCCTCTTCGCGAGGCCTCGGCCTTCGCTTCGCGCAGGAGTCCTTCATCCAAGCGAACAGTCGTTCTCATGCATCACAGCATGCACGCGTTGACATACGTATGTCAACACATCGTCCAATCCGTTATGGTTCGCAATGGTGCCTGCTGAAATATATCGACCGCCCTCGATCCTGTCGGGGGAATTGCCAGTCGTACCGCAAAGGCCCCTGAACGAACTCACACCGTTCGCCGGCACGCCACATTTTTGCCGGAAATTCAGCCTGGATCGCTTTCTTGCGGATCATAGGTCGAGATCCTCAAAGCGGGCGGTGATGGGCCGGCGCCGGCCGGCCCATCGCTGACGGGGCTGCGCTAGAACCGGACGATCGCGCCCAGCTGATACACCCGTCCGACAAGAATCGACTGCGGCTGATAGTACGCCGCGGTGCCGTAGTTCAGCCCGCGTATTGCGTACACGGGCGACCGGTTGAGCGCATTGAAGAGGTCAATCTTCGGCTGGATGCTGACGCGCTGCCGTTTGAACGTCTTGCTCACGTTCAGATCCAGCTGGTTGATGCGATCGCCGAACTCGGCATTCGGCGCAATCAGCGGCACCGACAACGACGCGACGTTCATGCCCGGGTCGACCAGCTGGTTCACCGAGCACGTGCCCTGCGCCACGCACGGGCTCGTCGCGGTGTAGCGGGTGGTCGGCGTGATGAGCCACACCGTGCCCACGCCGTTCGGCGTGTTCAGCTGCGTCGCCGACGGCTGGCCGGTGGGGCCGGTCGGCCCGCCCTCGCGGCCCGACAGCGCGCCGGTGCCGAAACCGTAGCCCGGCAGGCTCTGGAACGAGAAGCCGAACTGGATGTCGTATTTGATCGGCACGTTGCCGGCGATCTTGAACTGCGTCCGGAATGGAATGCCGCTCTTGGTCTGATCGCAGTAGAGCAGCAGATTCGGGTTCGACTGTTCGTCGCAGACCTGGGCGATCACTCTTTCGCTCATGCCACCGCCGAACAGCGTGATACCGTACTTCAGCCGCGCGCTGAAGTTGTACTCGAAGCCGTTGAACCACATCTTCCGCGCGTCGCCAGCCGTCGTGTCCACGTAGTGGACCTGCGATCGTGCCGCGGCGCTGACGTTGTAGTACGTGATCGGCGTGCCGTCGATCGGGCTTACATCGTGAACGGCGTGTAGTCCGCGAACGTCTGCAGCGTGTTGACGCGCCGCCGGAGGTTATGGAAATCGCGGTGATACCACCCGCCCTGCACCGACACGCCCGGACGCAACTCCTGCTGGAGGCTGATGGCCGTCTCGATGTTGTACATCCGCTTGATGTTCGGGTCGAAGTTCGCCAGGCTGGCCACGCCGAAGCCTTTCGGTAACTGTGCGAGGTTGATTTCGCAGCCGGACGTCAGATACGTGCATCCGAGTTCCCCCTGAGGGATGCCGTCGACGTTCAGGTCGGTCCAGGAGACGCTCGCCGTCGTGAGCTGCAACGGGTTGTAGCTTTCCGAGAACCCGGTGGTCCCCGCCTGCTCGTATCGGCCGATGCTGAACTTGGCGGCCGTCTTCTGGTTGCCAAACACGTCGTAGACAAGCCCGCCGCGTGGCGAAACGCTGTTCCATGTCGGCATGTCGATGGGCCCGAACGTGCGCGCCGCGGTGAAGCGGCCGGCCGGCGACGTCTCGACCGGGATGCCAGTCGCGAGGTGCTCGAACCTAGCGCCGTAGTTCACGGTCATGCGCTTCAGCGTCCAGCTGTCCTGCGCGTACACGCCGACATCGCCGTGAACCTGGTCAAACCGCTC
>QHWF01000933.1 GCA_003222455.1 Acidobacteriota bacterium | reverse complement strand
CTGGATGGCGATGCGGACCTTCGCGTGCTCGCCGAGATCGGCGGCCATCCGCCCGAGCGCGGAGACAAGATCCTGGCGATCAAGGTACTGGGGATGGAGGTCCCAGACCGACCGTCGTGCTTCAGCCAGGTTGGTTTCTACGAGCTGTCGCGCCTTCTGCACGTGGCGCTCGCGTCCGGCTGCGGACGGCTCGCTCTGAATTGCCGACACGTGCAATCCGATCGCCGCGAGCCCCTGTGCCAGACCGTCGTGGATCTCACGCGCGATCCGGCTCCGCTCCTTCATCACGAGCGAGAACTCGGTTTCCAGGCGGCGCACGCGGAGGTGATGCAGTCCCGCCGCGCTCAACGCCAACACGGCGAGCATCGAGAGTCGGAACCAGCGGGTCTGATAGAAATATGGCAACACACGAATGTCGATCGCCGCGCCCGCCTCGTTCCAGATGCCGTCGTTGTTCGTTGCCCGCACCCGGAAACGGTACTGACCGGGCGGAACGGCGCTGTATGTCACCATTCGGTGCGTGCCCGCATCGATCCAGGCGGGATCGAGACCCTCCAGCCGGTACGCGAACCGCATCCGCGACGGCGCGAGAAAGCTGAGCGCCGTGTACTGAACCTCAAATGCCGCGGCACCGGGGCCGACCTCCACCCATCCACGCCCCGCGCGCCGCTGAGCACCGGAGAAAGCCTCGATCAGAACCGGAGGGGCGAGCGCGTTGACCCGCGTCACCGCTGGATCGATCGTCGCGACGCCTCCGGTGGTGGCGAACCACAGCTTGCCGTCGCGCGTACGGCACGCGGGGCGCTGAATGTACGCCACGCTGTATTCGGTGCTCTTCAATCCATCGGTGAGGCCGTAGAGGGCAATCGGCACATCGGGGCGTTTCTGCGCGACGTAATCCTGGAGGTCGCGCTTGCTTGCCTTGACGATGCCCTGACGGCCATTCAGCCACAGATTTCCCGCACGGTCGTCGAGTACCTCAAACACAATCTCGCCGAGGAGACCCGCCCTGGAAAAGCTGCTGATCACGCCATCTTTCAGGCACGCGAGACCGCCGACGGTGGCGATCCAGATCGTTCCGTCCTGATCCTCGTGGACGGAGTGGACCCCTTCGTCGGGAAGCCCGTCGCGCGTGGTGTAGATCCGATGCGCCTGCTCGGTAACTTGAACGAGTCCGCCGGTGGTCGCGAACCAGAGATCCCCACGTCGATCTCGCGTGATTGAGTAACAGTACTCCATGCGGCTCGGCTGGTTGGGATAGACGACGAATCGATCGTGGTCCAGCTCGCGCACAGGGCCTTCGCCGGCGATGACGATGCGGCCGTTTCGATCTTCACCGATGGCCGACACGAATCCCCTGGGCACGCCGTCGGCTGCTCCGTAAATCCGGAACCTGCCGTTCTGCCGTCGCATGACGACCCCGTCGCCGCTGATCCAGAGAGCCCCGTCGCCCGCCTCGAACAGTGCGCCGATATAGTTCGTCGCCAGTCCGTCCGCGCTCGTATAGACGGTGATGCCGCCGCCGCGCAACTGGTTCAGACCGCCGCCGTCGGTGCCGATCCAGACGTCGCCGTCGCGGGCGGCGGTCAGGGCGTTGACATAATCGACCGACAGGCCTTCACGGCTGGTGAACGCGGTAAAACGGGTATCGCGCAGCCGATTCAGTCCGTCGTTGGTGCCGATCCACAGACTACCCTCGCGGTCTTCAAAGAGCGCCGGGACGAATCCGTTCGACAGGCCGTGGCGCACGTCGAACCGATCGAACGCCTCGCCGCGCATGCGAACGAGACCGTCGCCGTCGGTCCCGATCCACAACGTCCCGTTGTGATCTCCGCAAATGGACAGCGCCGCTTTGGCGGGAAATCCTGCGGCCGGCCCGAACGTGGTCACCCTGCCGCCGCTGACGCGAGTCAGTCCGCCGCGGGCTGCGATCCAGACAGCTCCGGAACGATCCTGGTAGAGCCCATTGACAAGCTGGTCGGGCAGGAGCAGACGTTCGATACGAAACGCGTCGGGCCCGTCGAACGAGAGTTCCAGTACACCGTTCGAGGTGGCCACCCAGAGGTGCCGCGACATGTCCTCGAGAATTGCGCGGACAACCAGGCGATCCATGAGCAGCCGGCCGAAGCGGCCATCCTTGAAGCGGCGGAAGCCGCTGCCGCTCGTTCCGATCCAGAGGCCGCCGTCGGAGCCGCGCGCGATCGATCGAATCTGCCATCGCGATCGTTCCTCGTAGGACGTGTTGCCCTCGGAACGATAGGTGGTGAACGCCCCGTCCTTCAGCCGGATCAGACCGCTTGCCCCGGTTCCGATCCAGAGGCTGCCGTCCGCCCCTTCCGCCAGGGCCGTGATGCGGCTGTCGCCGAGCGCCGGCGTGTTGGCCCGGTTGAAGATCGTGAAGCGCACGCCGTCGAACCGCGCGAGCCCTCCCCACGTGCCGAGCCAGATGTACCCCTCTCGGGTTTGCACAATTGCGCGGACCGAGTTCTGCGGCAGACCGTCGCGCGTCAGCCAGACGTCGTGGCCGTATTGGGTGATGAGTCTCGAAGCGTCAAGGCAGTGCGCCGCCGGCGGCCGCAGCGCGAGCACGATCCCGAGCAGAACGACGGGAATCCGCAGCGCCGGGCGTGGGGAAGAACTCATCCCGGACTCGGTTGCGCCCCAGGGCCGGGCGCCGGCTGTCGAAAGGGTGGAGAAAGTATAGAACTTTTCTAGTACAGATTCTCGTTGCGAGCCGCGTAACCGGCCTACAATC
>QHWF01000148.1 GCA_003222455.1 Acidobacteriota bacterium | reverse complement strand
CCCGCCGCGAGCAGGATCTGATCGCCCGGTTGAGCGCTGTTGAGCGCGGCCTGAAAGTCCCCGCCTGCCGGCACCGTGATCGTCGCCCCGGTCGGCGCGGTGTACGCCGTGTTCAGCAACGTTGGTAATGTCGGATCGGTGGGCCCCGGCGGCGGGATCGGGCCGCCGCCATCGCCCACGCGGTTGCAATGCACGGACGCAAGAATCAAGAGGCCAACGATTGCACGATGGACCGGAGTGGCACGAATCGCCGTCATGCAAGCACTCCCGAATGAGAGTGAGCCGCGAGTAGATCGCCGCTACGCGACTCCGCCCGCATCCACGTCTCGAGCACAAACAAGTACCAGAGCTGCTGCGATGCCCATCCGCGCCGCTGGGAGGCGGCCAGTTCTGCGACGACACTCTGCGAACGGATCCAGCCGTGCGCTGCAAGCAGTGAATCGTGCATGGTCGCTTCGACCTGAGGCAGCCAACGCCGAGCCAGCCACCGTTCGACCGGTACCGAGAAGCCGCGCTTGCGTCCAGCGGCGATCCGCGCTCCGATCCTGCGACGAGCAAGTTCCCGAAGCACGGCTTTGAGGCGACCGTAGCGCAGACGCACGTGATACGGGAGCGCGGACGCGAATTCCCAGAGCTCCTGATCGAAGAACGGAGAGCGTGCTTCCAGCCCATAGTGCATCGTGGCGCCATCCACTTTCGTGAGATACTCCGCCACAAATTGGGTCCGGCGGTCATACTCCAAGTATTGCGCCAGCACGCGGCGACCCGACTCTATGGACCAAGGAAGGCCGCGCTGTTCGATCGTGACTCCCGACAATCGCTCACCCAGCAGGCCCTTGCGCCGGAAGGTCGGCAGACCGTCGTGAGCGTCGATAAAGGCGCCCAGTCCACCGGTCACGTAGTCTACAAAATGCGCCGGCCGCCGGAGCGGTCCTCCATTTCCTAACAGGCCTCGCGCCGAACGCCACCAGGCACCTAGACGGCGTGGGGTCAACTTGGCGAACGCCTGTGCCAACCACAAGTGTCGATGACGGGGGTATCCCAAGAACACGTCGTCCCCGCCATCGCCGGTGAGGAGGACCTTCGCCGCACTTGCCACTTCGCGGGACACCTGGAGCATGCCCAAAGCTGAGGCGCAGGCGAACGGCTCCCCGTAGGCGGAAACCAACTCGTCGACCGCCGGTTCGCTGGTTGGGCGCAGTGGCAGCACACGATGCCGGATTCCCAATTCCGCAGCCGTCAGGCACGCGTCGGCCGTCTCGTCCGCCGGATCGTCGGGTGTGCCGACGGTGAACGCGGTCAGGTCCGCACCGAGTCGCCGGACCGCCCAGCACACCAGCCCCGAGTCCACGCCGCCACTGAGGAGCGCGCCCACTGAGACGTCGGCGTCGAGTCGGCGGCGGACGGCCGCCAGAAAAAGGCGCTCGGTCTCGTCGACGACGTCCTCGAATGACGGCGCACGAGACGTCTGAGCGGCTGGCGGCGTCCAGTACTCGTGCGTCTGCAGGACGCCGTCGTGCCAACGTACGATGGAAGCGGCGGGAACCTTCGTCAGGCCCTGATAAATCGTCCGGTGGTCGGTCACAAAGCCGAATTCGAGGTATTCCGCCAGCGCGTGTGTATCGAGGTCGCTCGCCCAACCGCACGCTCGCAGAGCGCGGGCAGTCGAGGCGAACGCGATGGAGCCATTCCGTACGGCATACACGAGCGGCTTGACCCCAAGCCGGTCGCGAACCAGGAACAAGTTGCGATTGGCGTCGTCCCAGAGGGCAAACGCGAACATGCCCCGCAGGCGTGAAACCAGCCCGTCGATACCCCAACGGCGGTATCCGTGCAGGAGGACTTCGGTGTCGGTCTGGCTGCGGAAATGGGCGCCTGTAGCTGTCAGCTCCGCCGCCAGCGCGCGGAAGTTGTAGATCGCGCCGTTGAACACAACGCCCAGGGATCGGTCCGCGGTCGTCATCGGCTGCCGCCCGGCCTCGCTGAGGTCGAAGATCGCGAGCCGCCGATGGCCGAGCACGACCCCCTGCCAACACTCGACGCCCTCGCTGTCAGGACCCCGCCGGGCCAGCGCCAGGACCATACACTGGACCGCCTCTAGTGCAGCGCCAGGATTCTCGACTCCGACCACTCCGGCAATGCCGCACATAGCTCACTCAACGAGTAGAAAGAGATGTGATGTCGGATCGCCTGCTTCGCGCACTGCGGCGTGACATCAAAGAGGCGAGCCACAGGTGCAACACCAGCGCTCTCCAGAGCAGATAGCTATGGTCGCGCCGACCGCTGAGATGCTCCTTCACTAACCGCGCGACTGCCGGGAAATCGAGATACTCGTACGCCGGCGATCCCGGATCGAGGATGCTCATGAGGCGGTGACGCAGGTCGTGGCGAAACCACTGCGCCAGAGGGACGCCGAAGCCCTGTTTGGGTTTTGCGAGCACGAAGCCAGGCACCAAGTCAGCGACGGCGCTTCGCAGGATCCACTTGCCGCGCCCTCGCCGGAATTTCATGTGGCTCGGCAGCGACAGGGCAAACTCGGCCAGACGATGGTCTAGGAGGGGGACGCGAGCTTCAAGCGAGACTGCCATGCTCATGCGATCGACCTTTGTGAGGATGTCCCCGGGCAGATAGCTCAAGATGTCCACGAGCGTCATCTGCGTGGCGAAGTCCCGGCCCTCGGCGAGGTCGGACCAGCGTCGCACGAGCGCGTCCAGGGCTTCGCCGGATTCAGCCAAGGACGATTCCGCAATGCCCCCCTCCGCCGCTTGCAACGGGTTCGCCAGCGTCGCCGCGTACCGGCCCCAACGAGTGCGGGACAGGTCGAGCAGGCGATTCCGGCCAATGACGGAGTGTGGGAGCCTCCGCGCCACCGCGCCGATCAGATGGCGAATGCTATTCGGCTGGATCTCACGCTGCCGCTGCCCGATGAGATAGCGGCTATACCCGCCAAACAGCTCGTCACCGCCATCGCCCGAGAGCGCGACGGTGACGTGCTGTCGTGCCAGCCGGCACACCAGGTAAGTCGGGATAGCCGAGTAATCGCCAAAGGGCTCGTCGAACGATCCGACCACATCTTCTATGAGCGCGTCGACATCCGGACGCACGATGAGCGCCGTGTGTTCGGTTCCAAGGGCCTTGGCAGCAGCGGCGGCATCCTTTGCCTCATTGAATTCCGGCTCCTCGAAGCCGATCGAAAATGTCTGGACCGGACGATCCATCTGCCTGCTCATCTCGGCTACCACGACCGACGAGTCGACGCCTCCAGACAGAAAGGCACCCAACGGTACGTCCGCGATGAGGTGGTAACGCACGGCTTCGGCGAGAAGTCGGCGGAGCTCTTGGGCTGCTTCGCGCTCGTCGATACGGGTTTCTTCCGCGCGCGCCGGTGACCAATAGGACGAGACCCGAACGTTGCCACCGCGCTCCCACACAAGCAGCTGTCCAGGACCGAGCTTCCGCACACCTTCGAAGACGCTGTGAGGATCCGGCACGTAGCCGAACGCGAGATAGTCACGAACCGCCGGTCGATCGATCCGGCCGGGAAACCACTCCATCGCCTGGAGTGATGGGAGCTCGGATGCGAAGGCCAGCCCGCCCCGCGCCTGCCAGTAGTACAAGGGCTTGATACCGAAGCGATCGCGAGCCAACAGCAGCGTCTGTCGGCGCGTGTCCCACAAGGCGAATGCGAACATGCCGCGCAGGTGATGCACCAAGCTCGGGCCATGGTCTTCGTACAAGTGGACAAGCGTTTCCGTGTCGCTGCCTGTGACAACCCGATGGCCTTCTCGCTCGAGTCTCGACCGGATCTCCTGGTAGTTGTAGATCTCTCCATTGAAGACGACTTGCAAGCTCCCATCCTCGTTGGCGATCGGCTGCGCACCGCCGGCGACGTCGATAATGCTCAGCCGACGCATGCCGAGCGCCACGCCGGGGGCGATGAAGTACCCGGCGTCGTCCGGGCCGCGGTGCCGGATGGCTTCGCACATCTGTGCGAGATCGCCTGCGCTCTCGTCCGGCCCACGCGCCCATCCGACATATCCCGCGATCCCGCACATGACTAGGTTCTCGGTGCCAGCCGGCGCTGGTCGAGGAAACCCGCTGGCTGCAGGGTGGGCGCTGCGATCTGGGCGACGGCCCAGAGCAGCACGAGATGGAGGTACAGGAACCACAGCTTGGCGAAGGAGCCGAACACCCCGGCGACGAGGAATGCCAGCAGGCCGAGTTCGAGATACCTGAGTTGGAGCGCGAGGCGGGGCTGCACCCGTACGCAGAGGCGCCTCGCCCGTTCCGCCTCACGCACGGGAACCCCGATCAGCACCAGAAACAGTAGTAGACCCGGGTAGCCGGTTTCCGCAAGGACGTTCAGATATGTGCTGTGGGTATCCCGCAGCCCAAGCGCGCTCGAGTCGGCGCCGCCGAGCGGTGCATAGTGCGCGTGAGCCAATGGATACGCGCCCCAACCCACTCCAGTCCATGGGTGATCGCCGACTATCCTCATCGCCACACGCCAGATCTCGAACCGAGCCTTTGCCGAGCCTTCAGGGTCCACTCGGTCCAGATTCTCAGTCACCTGGGACAGACCCTTTACGCGCGTCCAGACACCTGACGGCGCCACCGCAACCAATGCGAGGGCGAGGCTGGCCAGGGTGAGCGTGGTCCGCAGGCGCCGGCGCTGGCCACCAAGGGCGAGAGCCGCGAACACGCACAGCCCGATGAAACCTCCCCGTGACTGGGTCATGAGGATCAGCATGGGAAGCACCGCGATCCCTACGAGTGCGCAAAAGCGGACCCAGCCGGGGCGTTCGGTCGCCAGCACTGCCGCAGCGATCGACAGGGCCAAGAGGGTCATGGCCGCCAGGTCGTTGGGATTCTTGTAGATGTAGTTCCAGAGGGCGCGGCCGAAAATGGTCTCGTGATACACGAAGTAGTTTACCAGCGTCCCGCGCACGGGGAAGAGCGCATAGCACGCGAGGAAGAAAATCATGAAGAACCGGACTTGCGCTGCCGAGCGCAAGGCGTTGGTGGCGACCAGCGTGATCAGGCACAGCTTGGCGAGGACAATGATGTTATTCCAGACTGCGTCGCGGAAAGCTGTCTCCAGGTACCCGAGCGCGCACCACCCGAGAAACAGGACGGACCAGCCGAGCAGTGCCGGCAGTCGCAAGGACTCCTGTTGGAGGAGCAACCCGAACAGCGCGGCGATCATGGATGCCTCGCCGATCGGGAGCTTGTAGGTCGTGACGGCGAAGACGTAACTCAGAAGCGCGATATAGATGAAGGTCCAAGCGACCCGACGGTCGGGCGGGGGTGGTGCCGGGGTGCGGACGCCCTCGCGGCCAGGCTCCCGCCGCCGAGCCGTCTGAGGGAGCGTCAAGCGCGACACTCACCGACGAGGCTCGTGTAAAGTGCCTCGAGCGAGCCGATGACGCTGGCGGCGCCGAACCGCTCGCGCACGTACCGTTGCGCCGAGACGCTGATGGCTCGGCGACGGGCCGGATCGCTGAGCAAGCTGTCCAGAGCTGATGCCAGGCGAGTTGGGTCGGATGCTGGTACGAGGAGGCCCGTCGTGCCGTTGCACACCGCGTCGCGCGTACCGCCGACGTCCGTGGCCACGACCGGTACCCCTTGAGCCATCGCCTCGATGAGGGTGTTCGGAAACCCTTCGCTGAGCGAGCACAGCACGGATACTTCGAATAGTTGGTGAAGCTGTGGCCCGTTGTCCCGCACGCCGGCAAAATGGACGCGCCCGCCGAGGTCCAGCCCACAAACCACTTCCTGCAGCGTAGATCGGCATGGCCCGTCTCCCACAAGTACAACGTGAAGATCTGGCCACCTTGGCGTCAGAAGGGCGACTGCGCGCAAGAGCGTTACGTGGTCCTTGATCGGGCTCAGATTGGCCACGGTTCCGATGACCCGGGCGGTCGGCGGTACTCCCAATCCACGGAGTAGCCCCTCGCGCTGTTGAGGGGTTAGCGCAGTGACCGATCGGTCGTCCACGAAGTTTGGGATCACGACTACTTGCTTGGGTGGAAAACCCTCAGTCGCGGCGAGCATCTCACTAATCGCCCGGCTGTTCGCCAGAACCCGGTCGGCGAACCGCGATGCCACGCGGTTCAGGGTCCGGTGCGCGCGCCGCGGCGGCCACGCCCACCAACGCCTGCTGGCGATCACGACGGGCGTCCCGGCCAAGCGTGCCCAGGTAATCCCAAAGATGTTGCTGTAGAAGTCGTGGGCGTGGAAGATGTCCACACGCCTCTGGCGCAGCAGGGTCGCCAACCTGAACCCCTGGCGCACCGCGTTAAGGCCGTAAAGGTTCTTGAGCGCAAGCGAAATCACCGGAATCCCGGCGGCCTCGTATCGCGCCATGAGGGGGCCGTCGCGCTGCAGGCAGATGACGGACAGGTCGAATCGCGTGCGGTCTAGACGCTCCGCGGTGCGCACCGCATTCAGTTCCGTGCCGCCGATCTGCATATTGTCGATGCAGAACATCACGCGCGTTCGTTCCCGCGGATAGACTGGCGCTGGTTGCGAGAGAGCGATCGAGTGTGGCGCGGGCATCCTCGCCTATGCCTGGAGCGCCGCGAGCAGGCGTTTCATCTGATGCTCAGTGGTCCATTCGCGCAAGACCTCCTCGTTGGTGTGCCTGCTACGGGCCGTTCTTACGTCGCACAGTGCCTTCTCGAGGACCGTTTCCGCAACTGACGGATCCTCCTCTGTGACCAGATAATGCCCGCCGACCCGGTGCAACATTTGCGCAGACTCGCCGTCCGCATCTGCGAACGCGAGGACGGGTTTCCGAGCCCCGAGGTAGTCGAACAACTTGTTTTGGACCTGGGCGGGCTCGTGCTGCGCGAACAGCAGCAATAGGTCTGCTTGCTCGACGACCTTGAGATGGACATCCTGCGGCACCCAGCCCCGGCAATGAACCCTGGCCGACAAGCCGAGATCCAGCGCGACCTGCTCAATGGAAACGTGATGAAACCAGTGGTCTCCCAGGAATTCTACCTGAACGTCGCCTTCCCCAAGTCGGCCTCTCCGGTGAAGAGAAGCGAGGGCGCGGAGGAAGGGGCGAGGGTCCCGCCGGTGGTAAATACTCCCCGAGTGAACGATCCGGAGGAGTCCCGGGATCCGGTCCGATGGGCCTGGGGGCGTTAGCCGGTCGATCCCATTGAGCACCATGACGAACTGCTGGCTGGGTTGGGGAGTCACCTTCCGAGCCAGGAGGTCGTGAGCCGCATCTGTCACCGCGACGATGTGATCGGCGTTCCTGAGACACAAGCGTTCAAGCCGCCGGTCGACTGCGTCGCTGAACCGTGTGCGCAGTCGCGCGGGTTTCGCGGGATTGTCGGTCCACGGATCTCGAAACTCCGCCGCCCACGTCACCCCGGTCATCCGCTTGAAGATTAGGCCGGCCAGATGGGCGGAGAAGGGGGGCGCGGTCGTGTACAGCAGGTCAACTCTCCCACAGCGACGGTGGATGTCCCAGCACGCCCAGACGGCAGGCGGGATGAACCCCTGGTGCTCGTCCGGGAGCCAGAGCAACGAGAACAGGTAGCGCGTCAAGACAGAGGTCGCAGTGGGCGGGACGTCCGGGGGTGACAAGTGCGATGTGCCGTTGCGACCAAGCCAACTCTTCGCCAGCAGATAGGCCTTCCGGGGATGAGGGAGGGCGCGGACCGTGTGGAGGGTGATCCCATCCCCGGGGGCACGAATCGCCTGACTCTCGCCCGCGAGGCGACTGGTCACGACGTGGACCTCGTGCCCGGCGGCAGCGAAGGCTTTGCTGACCTTAGCCGCTCGTAAGGAACCAACCTCCCCGTCCGGGGGGAAGCAGTGGCTCAGGAGCAGGACGCGCATGCGCCCCGCTAGTGCATCAATAGGGCCAGCATTGTTGGGGAGGCGCCCGACATAACTACCGTTGGATAAAGGCGTTACGCTGAGCCGACTGGTTGAGCGCCAGGCCGTCGCTAGCAGGCGGTGTGTTGCAGTTACACAACACAACGCATGTCGGGCAGACTGTGACGCTCCACCTGTTTGAGGCTATGGGAGAAAACGCTTGCACCTAGTCTCGCTGGAGCAGTGAGGTGCCCGCGTTAGGGCTTGATTTCGGCCGCGCGGACTTGAGCAAACGCGTAGGACGCTGTTCGTCACTACCACGTCAAAACTATTCTCAACCGAGGTCAGCGCGGTTGCCGAAGCCTGAATCAGTCGCACATTTGTGAGTCCTCGTGCCGCAACCGTTCCTGCGTAAACTCGATCCGTTCAGGCATGGCTTCGACGAAGTAAACGTCTCTCCGAGCGAGAAAGCGAATGCGTAATGGCTCCATACCCAGAGCCGATATCAAGGGCCACGGACCGTTCGTCGAGTCCCAGCATTGGCACCCACGGACGCTCGCTCAAGATCGAGCACCCGAAGGTAATGTTGTCGCCGGGACAGCGTGCCCGCACTGCGGGCCACCTTCGCCCCAATAGTAACTCGGTGCCTGACAGAATCGTGAAATGGAGCTCAAGTAGGACATGTGTCGCTGCATTCATTCACGAGCCAAGCGCAGGGAGCCCTTCCGCACGTGGGCACTCGGTGGCTGAGAGCCACGACTGGGCCCGTCGACCCTTTCGACTGGCTCAGCAGGTTCTTGCGCGTCAATTCTCATCCCGGCTTGTCGCGGTCACGTAGGCCAGAATGAGATCCACAGTATCCAGGGCGCGCCGACTCGCCTCGGGCTCTTTTTTGCGGACCGTCAATCTCGTCGCCACCGCGATTGTCTCCCTTCTCATCACGCCTTTCGTAATACACACGCTGGGCGACCGCCTGTTCGGCATCTGGGCGTTGGTCGGCGCATTCATTGGCTATTACGGCTTGTTGGAACTGGGCTTGTCGACGGCCATCAGCCGCTACCTGGCGGCGGCATTGGGCGCCGCAGATCACGCGGAATGCAACCGCGTCTTTAACACTGCGCTGCAAATCTACCTGGGCCTTGGGGTCATCGTCTTGGCGGTGACAGGTGTTGTAGCGGCGTTGGCTCCCCACGTCGCGAAGAATCCTGAAGACGCGGCGCTGTTCTGGAGGGTCATTCTGATCCTGGGGCTCAGCCTGGCTTTGATGTTTCCGGTTAAGGTATTTAAGGGAGTTCTCGAGGCCCACCTGCGTTTTGATCGAACGGCCACCGTGGAGCTATTGGAGCTCGGTTTGCGTACGGTGCTGATCGTCACGATGCTGGTGGCGGGCTTCAAGGTCGTGGGTTTGGCGTGGGCGACGTTTCTTGCTTCGCTGCCCTCCCTGGTCTTGCTTGTGTATTATTCTTTTCAGGATCTGCCCTTCCTCCGTCTCGAACGCTCGTCGTGGACGCGCGACACGGCCCGGAAGCTGTTCTCCTATGGCGTTTTCAGCCTAGTCTCGAACGTCGCGGACGTGCTGCGGTTCCAGATCGACAACCTGATCGTCGCGGCCTACGTTGGGCTGGCGGCGGTGACACACTACACCATTGCGGGGCGCCTAGCGGACTACTACATGGGGCTCATTTTGGCCCTGTTTGGTGTCTTCCGTTCGGTCTTCAGCCAGCAGGAAGGAGCCAAAGATTACGAAGGAATTAAAGGGACATTTCTCTTTGCTACAAGGATTTCTATTTGCGTCTCAAGTTTCGTGGGGTTTGGACTTATTGCCTGGGGGAAGCTGTTCATTGAGCGGTGGATGGGGCGGCCGTACCTCGATGCCTATCCGTGCCTTCTGACTCTGGTCCTAGGCTTGATGTTTGCTCTGTGGCAAGCGCCCTCCATCGGGCTCCTTTACGGAACTGCAAAGCACAGGTTCTTAGCCTGGTCATCGATGAGCGAAGGCCTCATCAATGTCGTCCTCAGTATTTTGCTGGTGAGAACCTACGGGATACTCGGGGTGGCATTGGGCACTGCGATTCCCCTTTCCATTTCGAAAATCATCGTTCAGCCGGTGTATGTGTGCAAGGTCGTCGGGATCGAGTACTGGGAGTACGTGCGCAAAGTCGGAAGGACAGTGGCCGTGGTTGCGGGATCGCTCGTCATTCCTCTGTTTCTAACGCTGAAGTTTGCTAAACCCGATTACAAAATCCTATTCCTGGGCGGCTTGCTTTCAGCTATTTTTTACGCGCTGTCTCTTTGGCTCCTAGAATTCAGTCGGCAGGAGGCCGATATGGTCTGGCGGGCAATACGGCCGCGACCGACTGTAAAGACGAACGCTGACTAGACAGAGCGGCTCCATCAGGTCAACAAGGCAAAACCATAAGTCGGAAAGCACAGAGGGCGATAGGGCTGATGAGCGAAGCAACTGTGGAGAAAAAAAGAATCTCTCTCTTTCGATGCCCAGAATGCCTTAGCGAACTCACTGACCGGCCTGACCATTTGCGATGCGACAAGTGCCAGAAGCAATTCCCGGTCGTGGAAGGATTACCTGTTTTTTCGCGCGATCGTGATTTCTATTATGGGGAAGTTTCAAAAGATCAAATGCAGAAGATCCTGGCCAGAGCTTCTCTGGTTGGCTGGCAGACCTCCATATTAGAGTATGCCGATGCCACAGGGACGGTGGACTTCCACGATTAT
>QHWF01000147.1 GCA_003222455.1 Acidobacteriota bacterium | reverse complement strand
TTGGCGTGCCGCGCGTGATGAACTCGGTGCCGTGGGCGTGGCCGCCAGCGAGATTCATTGGGCATCCCTGTGCACCGCGTGCCATCCAGAAGTCTTGTGCTCGTATCGCCGTGACGGCAAAGGCGCCGGCCGGATGGCCGCGGCGATCCGCGCAAAAGGGGTCTGACCTGGCGCTAACGTCACGATTGAACGCAGAGGCCGCAAAGGTCGCAAAGAAAGGCCGGTAGTTCTTGGCGGCCTTCGCGGCCCTTGCGTTCCACGGCGGCGTCAGTTACTCGGACACGCTCCCAGCAGGCTGCTGAAAAACGCAGCCTGAAGTGAAAAGTTAAAACAGAAAAGTTAAAAGCAGGCGGAAAATCGCACTTTTCTGTTTTGGCTTTTCAGTTTTAACTTCAGGTCGGCGCCTTTTTCAGCGACCTGCTAGCCTGGGACGCGCCAGAAATCGCCGGTCAGTCCAGCCTGCGCGAACAAGTGTTCCATGGCTTCCGGCGTGCGCGGCTGCCACCCGTAGTCCAGTCGATCGGCGTACCACGGCCGGACGAGCGCCCAGATGCGATCGAGCGGCACGACCGCGCCTTTCGCGGTCTGCCGCTCGCTGCACCAGCGATCCACGTGTTCTTCCGACCGGAAGAGCAGCAGCGTCGCTCACGTGTAAGCGACGTTGTCCCAGAACCTCCGCGGCGGCACAGCAACGTGCACAACCCCTTCGCCCGAGAGGCGATCGTCGCGCATCTCGATCGTGATCGCACGGGCGCAGTCCGGGCATCGTGTTCGCGTCTCGCCGCCCCCAAGCAGTGCCATCATCCCGGCTGCGTCCCAGGCGCAATTGGCCCAGTAGGTTCGACCGCGAGTCTGGACCGGGTATGCGCTCGGCACGGCGGAGAACGGGTGCGCCATCCAGATGTTCGTAGACGCCGGCGCCATCACCAGCGCGTGCGCGGCGACAAGCTTGCGGAGCGCGGAGAGAACCGTTCGTTCGTTCTCCTGGATGCCGGCCGCAATCGCGCCGAGATCGGGTGCCCCGGCCGTGTCCACAAAATGGCGATAGACGAACAAGCGCACCGCGCGCTCGACCGCTGTGAACGGATCGACCGACCCATCGGACGAAGACTTCTGACCGGCGACTGACGCCTGCGGACCGGCGACTGGCGCCTGCGGACCGGCGACTGGCGCCTGCAGACTGGCGACCGACGACTGCGGACTGACGACTGATGACTGCGGACTGACGACTGATGACTGACGACTGACGACTGTTTCCCCGTCCATGGCCAGATTCGCCAGCCGGTCGGCCCGGGAGTTTTGTTCGCGTGCGACGTGCTCGAAGGTCACGCGGCCGATCTCGGCTGCGAGCGCCCGGGCTTTGGCGTTGAGCGGCTGGAGTCCGGGATGCTTCACCTTGTAGACGCCCCGCATCTGCTGCACGAGCAGCTGCGAATCCGATCGGACGTGCAGGCGGTGATGGCCATTGCGCCTGGCCCATTCGAGCGCCGCGATCAGGGCGCGATATTCGGCCACGTTGTTCGTGGCGATGCCCACCGCCTCGCAGAACTCTTCGATCAGGGTGCCATCGGCGTGCTCGATCCGGACGCCGAATCCTGCCGGCCCGGGATTGCCGCGGGCGCCGCCGTCGATATACGCGACGATCAAGGTGAGGTGACGGCCGGGAGCTGCGGGACGGACACGCTCGGCCCCTGCTTTACCGAGCTGTTTGCGGGACGTTGGCGGGCGTGGCTGACGCGGCCGCCGGCGAGAAGTAGAGAATGCGCTGACAGCTGTCGCATTGCGTGATGGCGTCGTTGCCTCTGACCGTGTTGAACACCTGCGGGCGAAGGCGGACGTGGCAGATCATGCAGATGCCGTCGCGGGCTTCCGCGACTGCCACACCGTGGCGCCGCTTCGAGATCAGCTCGAAAATCTTCAGCACGTGTGGATCGATCGCGCGAACGATTTCCGCGCGTTCGACCGTGATGCGCGCGAGCAGGGCCGTCAGCTCCGAGTTCTCGCTGGTCATCGCCTTGTGCTCCGCCTCGACGGCCTTCTGTTCGGCTGCGAGATCGGTCTCGGCGCGTTTGAGGCTGCTCGAGAGGTCGTCGGCCTCGAGCATGCGTTCCAGAATCCTGTCTTCCAGCGTCTTGATTTCGGTCTGGGCGAAGCCGATTTCCTTCTGGACCGCGTGGTACTCCTGGTTGGTTTTCACGGCCATCGCCTGATCGCGGAACTTCGACAGGCGGCCCTGATGGACGGCGACCTCCTTTTCGATGGCGCGCCGGGCGTTCTGATTCGCGGCCAGCCGATCTTTCGCCGATGCCAGACGCTGGCGTGCCGCCTCGAGTCTGGCATCGAGCGCCTGTGCGCGTGCGGGCTCGTCGGCGAGCCGGCGCTGTGCGTCGTGTGCGGCGGAGTCGAGGCGCTGCAGTGTGATGACGCGCTCCAAGTCAGAATGCATCGGGGCCCTCTATTCTACATGGGACCACGCGATCAGCTGAGCGTTAGGGCGCGCGGAGAAACTCCAGCTGGTAGATCGTGTCGATGCGGGGAAAATCGGCCTCGCCCATTCTGGCATTCACGGCGGCCATCACCATCGTGGTGACGGGATGGCTTTCCCCCGGACTGCTGAAAATAAAGGTTGGTTTGGGCCCACCAGGATTCGAACCTGGAACCAGCCGATTATGAGCCGGCGGCTCTAACCGTTGAGCTATGGGCCCTTACGCAACTCTCAAGTTTCAAGGCTCAACTCTCACGAGCTCGTGAGACTTGAGACTTGAGAGTTGAGACTTCAGGAAGTACGTCCTTCCAGAAACGCCCGCAGCTTGCGGCTCCGGGACGGGTGCCGCAGCTTGCGCAGCGCCTTCGCCTCGATCTGACGGATCCGCTCGCGGGTGACGGCGAAGCTCTGGCCGACCTCTTCGAGCGTGTGCTCGCTCCCGTCGCCCACGCCGAACCGCATCTTGATCACTTTCTCCTCGCGCGGCGTCAACGTCTTGAGGACCGATTCGGTCTGCTCCTTCAGATTGAGGTTGATCACCGCTTCGGCCGGTGAGACGACCTGCCGATCTTCGATGAAATCGCCGAGATGCGAATCCTCTTCTTCGCCGATGGGTGTTTCGAGCGAGATCGGCTCCTGCGCGATTTTCAGCACCTTCCGCACTTTCGAGACCGGAATGTCCATCCGCTTCGCGATTTCCTCCGACGTCGGCTCGCGGCCCAGCTCCTGCACCAGCGCGCGCGAAGTGCGAATGAGCTTGTTGATGGTTTCAATCATGTTGACCGGGATGCGGATGGTCCGCGCCTGGTCCGCAATCGCCCGCGTAATCGCCTGGCGGATCCACCACGTCGCGTAGGTCGAGAACTTGTAGCCGCGGCGGTACTCGAACTTGTCCACGGCCTTCATGAGGCCGATGTTCCCTTCCTGAATCAGGTCCAGGAACTGGAGGCCGCGGTTCGTGTATTTCTTCGCGATCGACACGACCAGGCGGAGGTTGGCTTCGACCAGCTCCTTCTTCGCCTGCTCCGCCTTGTACTCGCCCTCGATAATCGTGGTGAGCGTCTGCTTCAGCTCGTCGGGCGACTGCTCGAGCGTGTCGGTCGTCGCCTTGATCTTGAGCTTCAGCTCCTTGATCTGACGCTGGACGTTCTTCTTTTCCTCGTCCTTCAGCTTCAGCTTCTTGTTCTTCGGGTTGAGGGTCCGTTCAAAGGCTTCAACTTCACGCTGAACGCCGCGAAGGCTCTCGACCGCGTCCTTCATCTCCTCGATGAGCCGCCGCTTCACCGACTCGGTGAACTCGATCTTCCGGATGTGCTGCGACAGCTCCACCTGCGCGCGCATCGCCGCCCACCGGCACTTGCGATACTTTCGTTTGTCGCGCGCCGTCGATCCTTTCGGCGTTTCGGCGAGCTTTTCCTCCAGCTTCTCCGAGACCGCGCGCGCCTTGCGGACGGCGTCGATCTGCTTCTGGACCTGCCGTCGGCGTTCCTCGATGCGCTCGTCGGTGATCTCCTCGTCGTTGAAGATCACCAGCTCGCGGATGGTCCGATCGCCGGTGTGCAGCTGATCGCCGAGCTCGATCACTTTTTTCGCGACCAGCGGCGTCCGCGAGATCGACTTGATCACCGCGAGCTTCCCGCGCTCGATCCGCCGCGCGATCTCGACTTCGCCTTCGCGCGTGAGCAGCGGCACGGTCCCCATCTCACGGAGGTACATGCGGACCGGATCGTTGGTCTTGTCGAGCGCGCCGGGCGTGAGATCGAGCTCCAGTTCCTCGGCGCCCTCGGCCGTCCGATCGATGGCCTTCTCGTCGCGCAGGTACTTCTGGTCCGAGTCGATGACTTCGATACCGGCGCTGCCGAAGGTGTTGAACAGATCGTCGAGTTCGTCGGAGGAGGTAATCTCCGACGGCAGGAGCTCGTTGACCTCGTCGTACAGGAGGTATCCCTTTTCCTTGCCGATGTTAATCAGCTGCCGGACTTCATCGTATTTTTCCTCGATCGACAAGGGCTCTCCCTCCATGAGACGACGGGATTTGTCCGCCGCTAGGTCAGTTCCTCGATCCGATGCAGCAAATCTTTTTTCCGCTGCCATAAGTCATTGATCTCGTGTCCGTGTTGAGTGGCGTCAAGCTGCTGGAGCCGGTCGATTTCGCGCTGGATTGCTGCCCGCTCGCGTTCCCACCTGAGCCGTTTCAGCGCCCGGGCGCAATCGGCTGGGGACGCCGGTGAAGAGGCGATGGCGGCGATACTCGTGACGAGCTGGACGTTCACTGTATTTAGACGCTGCAACAGCGCCGAAGGTAAGCGGTCCACGGGCTCTTCGTGCAGGTTTCTCGCCAATTCGAAGATTTCCCGGCCAGCCAGTTGTTCCAAATCTTCGTCGTCGAGGCCGCCCAGCGCGGCCAGGGCTTCGGCTGTGTTGTGAAAAAGCGCCCAAACAAGGGCTTTTTCCGCCTGTTTCAACGATGCGACCGATGGGAAGTCCCCCGTCGCTACCGTCGTGCGGCGACTGGCGGCCGCCTTGCGGATTTCCGACCGTACTACCTCTTCTGTAATTCTGGCTTTATGGGCAATCCGGTCGGCGAACTGATCGCGGGCCGCCGCATCAGGAATCCACGCGGCAACCGTCAGCATCTGGCTGAGAAACTGCCGGCGGCCGTCTGCCCGTCCAAAATCGACGCTCGCGGCTGCCTGATCGAGCAGGTACTCGAGGTACGGACGCGAACTACGTAATTTATCACGATATGGCTCGGGTCCTCGCCTTCTAATAAATGTATCGGGATCATCGCCCTTGTCCAATAACAAGACATTGACGTCGAAACCGGCGGTGACGAGTATTTCGCACGACCGCGCGGCGGCCCCCTGGCCGGCCAGGTCGGAATCAAAACTCAGGACCACCCGCGGCGCGAAGCGGCGCAGCAATTGGGCCTGTTGAGACGTGAGCGCCGTCCCGCAGGACGCCACGGCGGGTGCGGCCTGAGACTGGAAAACCTGGGCGAAATCGAAATAGCCCTCCACCAGCACCGCGAATCCCTGCTGTCGAATCTGGGCTTTCGTGAGGTGGAGGCCATAGAGCGTCCGGCTTTTCGAATAGATCGGCGTCTCGGGCGAGTTCAGGTACTTCGGCCCTCCCTGGTCGTCGTCCATCTGGCGTCCGCCGAACGCGATGACCGATCCCGAGTCGCGGCAGATCGGCACCATCAGGCGATTCCGGAACCGGTCGGCGATTTCGCCGTTGTCCCGACGTGTGATCAGACCGCCTGTCAGCAGAACGTCTTCAGGGAACCCGTGTTTCAGCAGATGAAGTTTCAACCCGTCGCGTGAGGGCGGAGCAAAACCCAATCCAAGGTGTTCGATACATGCCGCCGCCAGGCCGCGGGTCTCGAGTTGCTGGCGGGCGCGCAATCCGCCCGGACCGGCCAGTTGCTCCCGAAAATACGCCGCCGCGAGCTCGTGCGCCTTCAGCAGGTCCTCGCGAAGCCTGGCGTCCGCCTGCCCGCCGCCGTTGCCTCGCTCCTCGCTCTCTTCCGGCATCGGGATGCCGAACTTCTGCGCCAGCATCCGCACCGCTTCGGGAAATGTGACCTTTTCGTGCAGTTCCAGAAACTTGAAGACATCGCCGCCGGCGTGGCACCCGAAACAATGGAAGAAGCCCTTTTCCTGATCGACTGTAAACGAGGGCGTTTTCTCGGAATGGAAGGGACACAGCCCCTTGAACTTCACGCCCGCCTTCTTCAGGGACACGTAGTCCTGGATCACGCGTACGATGTCGGCCTGGAGACGCAGGTCGTCGATGAAACGCTGGGGGAACATCAATTCAAACCGATTTGATTCACTCCTTCAACTCCACCACGGTGACGCCGCCGCCACCCTGTTCGGGCGGCGCGGTTGCGAACCGCGCCACTAGAGGGTGCTGCTGGAGGAAGCCGGTCAACGCGCGCTTCAACTGTCCGGTCCCGTAGCCGTGGATGAACCGAACCACGCGCTGATCGGTCAGCAGCGACTCGTCGAGGAATCGCTCCGCGCGGGCGATCGCTTCGTCCACGGTGCAGCCGATCACGTTCAGGTCGGCGGGCGTCGCGTCGCGCGGCTGCAGTTCGACGTTGACGTTGATGCGCGCGGGTGCCGTCGGCGCGCCGCCGTCCACGATGCGCAAATCGCGGATGCTCGCCCGCATCCGTTTGCCGCGGACGTCGAGATCCGCCGTTCCGTCGTGAACGCTCGTGACAACCGCCTCGAGACCGAGGCCGCCAACGACCACGCGATCGCCCGGTGCAGGCAGGCGGGCGGCCACGATCGGCGCTTCGCCTTTCGGCCCGGCCTCGGGTTCCAGGAATTTCCTGGCAATCGTCTCCACGGCGGCCCGCGCGTCGCTCCGGGCCGTGCCGGTGTCGCCGGTCGAGACGGCGGCTGCCTGACGCCCGGCCGTCTCGGCAATCGCCGTCGTCTTCGCCTTCAACTGCTCGATCACATCGTCGATTTCGCGTCGCGCCTGACGGAGCTGTGTCTCCAGTTCCTCGTTCAGGCGCCGGCGGAACGTCTCTTCGCGCTGGCGCAACGCGTCGTCGCGCTGGCGCATGCGGACTTCGGCCGCTTCGAGCAGCTCACGCTCCTTGATCGCCAGCCGCTGCTCGTGTTCGAGCGCGCGCATGTCGCGATCGATCTTCGCCAGGTGCTCGGCGAGCTGCGCCTCGCGCGCGCTGACGTTCTCGCGGGCTGCGGCCACGATCGAGGGGTTCAGGCCAAGTCGGGCCGCGATTTCGAGCGCCAGGCTGCGGCCCGGACTGCCGTACAGCAGTCGATACGTGGGAGCGAAGGTCTCGGCGTCGAAGCCGAACGCGGCGCTGGTGACGCCCTCGGTGGTTGACGCGTACGTTTTCAGCGCGTCGTAATGACTGGTCGCGACCAGCGTCGCGCCGCGGCGCCTGAAGTGATCCACCATCGCGACGCCGAGCGCTCCGCCTTCGATGGGGTCGGTTCCCGAGCCCACTTCGTCGAGCAGCACCAGCGCGGGCGTGACGAGCGCCCGATCCATCGACGCGATGTTCATGATGTGGCCGGAGAAGGTGCTCAGGCTCGCGTCAATCGACTGCTCGTCGCCGATATCGGCAAACAGCGACCGAAACACCGGCAGGCGCGATCCATGGGCAGCCGGAATGCGCAGCCCCGCCTGGGCCATCAGCGCGAGCAGGCCGGCGGTCTTCAGCGCGACCGTCTTTCCGCCGGTGTTCGGACCGGTGATCAGCAGCACCGTCGACGGTGGGATGACTTTGAGCGTCACCGGCACCGGAGGCTTGCTGTCGGCCGGCGCGCCGACACCGGGAATCAACAGCGGGTGGCGTGCCGCCTGAAGCTCGAAGGCGCCGTCGGTCGACAGCGCGGGCTCGATCCCGTCCACCGACTCGGAAAACCGCGCACGCGCCTGCAGCACATCGAGCTCCGTCGCCACGTCAATCGTGCGCGCCAGATCGGCGGCCCG
>QHWF01000146.1 GCA_003222455.1 Acidobacteriota bacterium | reverse complement strand
AAGGTGTTCGGTGCGAGTGGCGCCTGAAGCCGATTGGTCGTCAACGAGAGTCCCTCGTCGCGGCACGGCCTATCACGAAGAGACGAAGAGTACGAAGGACACGAAGAGTCTTTGTACGGAGTATCTTGTGCAAATCATCCTTCGTGGTCTTCGTGTTTCTTCGAGCCTTCGTGATGAGCTGTGTGTTTGCCGGTTCAATGGTCCGGTCCCTCATCGGGATCGAGCGGTTCCTGCGCAGGCCGCAATTCAACCGGCACGTGCTGCAGGTTCACGCGGATGCGCGTCCAGGTATGAAACCGGCCGCGCATGGCGTCGACGAGCACATCGGCAGGAGCCAGATGCACTGCCGCTTCGGGATGCCGGGCGCGCCACCGGTCGAGCCCCGCGAGCGCGGCGTCTTTGCGTTGCGACCGGCCGATTTCGATCAGCGGATGCTTCGACGTCCGGCGGCGTGAGGGCTGGACGCGCGCGGGCTCGCCGGGCTGCTTCTGGTAATGCGGCGGCCACGGCGCATCGCCCAGCCCGTCGCGTTCGTGCCGTGCCGCCAGCTCGAGCAGGCTCATCAGGGAGCACGGGTGCGCGTCGATATCCGCATGGCGGTCGCCGATGTCCGCAAACCGCGCCGGCATGGTCGACAGCGTGAAGTCCGCCGGATCACACGCATCGACCTCGTCCCACGTCAACGGTGCGGAGACGCGCGCATCCGCCGTCGGTCGCACGGAGTACGCGCTCGCAATGGTCCGATCCTTGGCGTTCTGGTTGTAGTCCAGAAACACCCCGTGTCGCTCTTCTTTCCACCACTTGCTCGTCGCCAGATCCGGTGCGCGCCGCTCCACCTCGCGCGCCAGTGCGAGCGCGCCCCGGCGGACGTCGTCGAAGGTCCACCGTTTTTCGATGCGGACATAGACATGGAGGCCGCGCGATCCCGACGTCTTCGGCCAGCCGACCAGTCCGAAGTCGTCCAGCGTTGCCTGGACGATGCGCGCGACGTCCGCAGTTGGGTCCACCGAACGCCCGGCACCGGATCGAGGTCCACGCGCAATTCGTCCGGATGATCGAGATCCTCCGCGCGTACCGGATGCGGGTGCAGCTCGAGGCAGGCGAGATTGGCCATCCACAGGAGCGCGGACGGATCGCGCGGAACGACTTCTTCAGCGCTCCGGCCCGACGGAAAACGGAGCGCGACGACTTCGATCCATGACGGGTGCGATCGCGGCGCACGCTTCTGGAAGAAGAACTCGCCGTCAATCCCATCCGGATAGCGGACGAGCACGTTGGGACGGCCGCCAGCGCCGCGAAGCGCGCCCTCTGCGACCGAGAGGTAGTACCGCGCGAGGTCCAGTTTGGTGACGTTCGCCGCGGGAAACAACACCTTTCGCGGATTCGAGATCGGAACGCTGCGTCCCGCGACTGTCAGGACCTCCTGCTCAGTCTTGCTGGCCACGATCTGACTATACCCGGACGCGAACGATCGCGGTCCGGGACGGACCCGGGACGGACCCTACTCCGTTCGAAGCGCAACCACCGGATCGACTCGAGCCGCGCGTCTGGCAGGCAGCCACACGCCGATCAGCGCCACGCTCGCCAGCACGATGGGCACGACGCTGAAGACGAGGGGATCGCGAGTGGTGACCCCGAAGAGCAGCGTTGCAATCACGCGCGTCACGCCGAACGCCGACGCCATTCCAATCGCGACACCGACGAGCACGACGGTCATGCCCTGGCCGAGCACCATGTTCCGTACTCGATCCGTGTCGGCGCCGAGGGCGAGACGAATGCCGATTTCCTGCGTTCGTTGCTGAACCGTGTAGGCCATCAGGCCATAGATGCCGATGGCTGCGAGCACCAGCGCCGAGACGGCGAATACCGTCAGCAGCGACATATTGAAATCGGACCGCGCAGTGGATTGTCCGACGACCTCGTCCATCGCACGAAGGCGCGCGACCGGCAGACCGCCGCTTGCCGTTCGCAGTTCTTTTTGAATGACAGTGCTGAACGAGTATGGCTCGCCGCGCGTACGGACGACCCATGCCAGCGGCGTGATGTCGACCAGGTTTGCGCTGTGCGCGTCCGGGAGTTGTGCCCATGGCACGTACATGATCGGTTGCGGTTCGCGATTGAGGCCGCCGTCACGCACATCGCCGGCAATGCCCACGATCTGTCGCGCCGGCTCCTCGAACTGGGGCCCGAGCCCTTTCCCGATCGTCAGGCGCGCTGTCAACGGATCGCTGTCGGGCCAGTACTGCTTCGCCATCGCCTGGTTGATGATGGCCACGCCTGGCGCTCCGCTCCCGTCCTGATACGTGAAACTGCGGCCGCGCAGGATCGGAATCTTGAACGCGCTGAAGTAGGTCGGCGAGATTGGCGTGAACCCGCCGCCACCATGAAACGGACCGGCGGTGAGCGGCCGTCCCTCGATGATGAACGGAAGCCCCAACCCGCCCTGTAATGGCACGCAGCACGTCGCCGCGGCCACCTCGACGCCGGGGATCGCCTGAAGCCGCTCGGCACCATCGCGAATCAGCTGACCGACGGCGGATGCTTTCGCAAACCGCGCTCCCGTCAACGACATCCGCATCGTCAACACGTGATGAGAATCGAAGCCAGGATTCACGGAACGCAGCGCCACGTACGTCCGGATGAGAAGGGCGGCCCCGACCAGCAACACCAGGGCAAGGCCCATTTCGCTGACGACGAGGAGCGCTCTGGCCTTGTTCTGACGGAATCCGGTGCCCGAACGTCCGCTGCTCTCTTTGATGGTGCTGCTCAGATCGGTCCCCGACGCACGCCAGGCAGGAAACAACCCGAAGACCAGGCCCGTGATCAACGAGACGATCGCCGTGAACGCGAGCACGCGCCCGTCGATGCCAACCTCGGCCCCGCCGGCGCCAATCCGCGGAATGTTCCCGGGGTTGAGCGCCAGCAGCGCGCGAATGCCGATCATGCCGACCACGAGTCCAAGCGCGCCGCCGAGCAATGACAGCACGACGCTTTCGGTGAGGAGTTGACGGACAATTCGTCCGCGATTCGCGCCGAGCGCCGATCGGATGGCAATTTCGCGCTGACGTACCGTCGCCCGCACGAGTAACAGGTTCGCCACGTTCGCACAGGCAATGAGCAGGACGAAGCTCACGGCGCCCACCAGTACCCACAGCGACGACCGGACGTTCCTGACGATGATCTCCTGCAAGGGTTGGACGCCGAAGCCGCCCTGCGGACCCAGCGCATTGGGAAAAATCTGCCGGAATTCGTTTGCCGCCGGCTGCAGTTGTGCGTTCGCCGCTTCGACCGTCAGGCCCGGTTTGACGCGCGCGGCCGCCATGAAGAAATGTCCCTGCATCCTGCTGTCGGGATCGATTTGAAACGGGAGCCAGACGTCGGGAGGCCCGGCTGGAGACTGAATGGCCTCGGTATCGAAGGGGCCGAGAATGCCCACCACTTGATGAGGCGTGCCGTTGAACGCGATCGTTCGGCCGACGATGGATGCGTCGCTGCCGAATCGACGCTTCCAGAATCCTTCACTGAGCACGGCGACGTATCCCCCGTTCGGCCGATCCTCTTCGGCCGAGAACGTCCGGCCGGCGACAACCGGCGCGCCGAACAGCCGAAAAAAGTCGGCGCTCACCTGACCGGCGGAGATCTGTTCCGGATCGCCGGCGCTGGTCAGGTTGACGACGTTGAAGCGGTACGCGGCCGCGTCCTGAAACGCGCCGGTCTGGCGCCGCCAGAGATTGAACTTCGTCGGGGAGGCACCGGGCCCCGACCCTTGTGGCGAGGTGTTGAGAAACATCACCAGCCGGTCCGGATCCGGGTACGGCAGCGGCTTCAACAGGACGGTGTTGAGGACCGAGAAGATGGCCGTATTCGCGCCGATGCCAAGCGCCAGCGCGGCAACCGCCGCGGCCGTGAACCCGGGGTTCTGGCGCAGCATCCGCATCGCATGCCGCAGATCGTCGAGCAGTGTGTCCATAGATGAAACCTCCGGGATTCCTGCTTCGAGTTCGACAGCCTCGGTGCACGAAAAGCTGACGATCGATGTCTGGAAACGGTTGTGGTGCACGGCGCTGAGCGCGGCGCTCTGCACACGCCTATCTCCGTGGTGATTAGACGCCGCTCAGGGCCGGATGGGCCGGTGAAGGCGCGCCAGGCTGTTAACGCTGAGAGCCCAAGGGAGGTCGCGCGCACAGTGTCACAGGACCGGTCGAACGCCTCCCCCGCACGCGTCAGAACCTGTTCCTGCACTGCGGATGACAACGACACACGATGGTCTGTTCGCCGTCGGTCGCGTAGTCGTAGGTCAGTTCCTCGCCCTTGCGGATCGACCTGGCGGCGCGAATCCAGATGGTTGTGCCGGCCACTTCGATCCAGCAGTTCGGGCGGCAGCTGTGGTTGATGAACCGCGCGATGTTGCCGCCGACCGCCGCGTCACGGCTCCACCTGCGGTTGACGCGGAAGACCCAGATGCATCCCTGCGCGAGGTAGCGTTCCTCACGCGGCTCGCTGTCGCGGTTGCGCACGAGCTCGCCGCCATAATCGATGATCCGCTTGTTCTTATTGATCGGTTCGGCGGCGAAGACGCCGAAGTCGTGGATCTTCGAGCGGCGGCGGACAATTTTCGGAAGCGTCAGCGGTTTCGGCATCTTCACGCCCTGCAGTCAGCACGGGCTGTCAGGAACCTGTCCGACCAACTGACGCCGCCCAGGAACGCAAACCACGACGATCAACGCAGAACCCGCAGAACCCGCAGAAAGACCATTTGGCTCTGCGAGCTCCGCGTGTTCTGCGTTGTACGTCGGGATTTGTTCTTGTTTCTCAGGCACGCTCGCGGACCAGGGTAGTCTATGGCCAGTAAAAAAATCGGCTATCATTCGGCCTCCGCGCATGGTCTTCACGTCGCTCACGTTCATTGTCTTCTACGTCATCGTGTTCGCCCTGTATTGGCCCCTCGGCAAGGTCGGCCAGAACCGGCTGATCGTGCTCTCGGGCCTGGTGTTTTACGGCTCGTGGGACTGGCGATTCGCGGTGCTTCTTTTGTGCACGACCGGGGTCGATTTCGGCGTGGGTCTCGTTCTCGAAAAGGAGGAGGACGAACGGAAACGAAGGGCGTGGCTCCTCCTGTCGCTCGTCACCAACCTCGGTGCCCTGGCGTTTTTCAAATACTTCAATTTCTTCAGCGATTCGTTTGCCCGCTTCAGCGCGCTCTTCGGCCTGCATCCTTCGACCGCGACGCTCAGCGTCGTCCTTCCCATGGGTATCAGCTTTTACACGTTTCAGGCGCTCAGCTACACGATCGACGTGTATCGCCGGGAACTCGATGCCGTCCACGATCCGGTGCGCTACTTTGGCTTCATTCTCTTCTTTCCTCACCTCGTTGCCGGACCGATCGTGCGGGCGAGGAATCTGCTCGGTCAGTTTACCGGGCGCCGCATGTTCAACCTCGAAACAGCGCCCGACGCGCTTCGCCAGATCCTGTGGGGATTCTTCATCAAGGTTGTGATCGCCGACAATCTGGCGGAGGTCGTTGCCCAGTCCTACGACCATATTGGTTCTACATCGGGGTGGCAGCTCCTGTACGCGACGGTCTGCTTTGCGATTCAGATCTATTGCGACTTCGCCGGCTACACGCACATCGCGATCGGATCCGCGAGACTGCTCGGGATCGAGCTCATGAGGAATTTCGCCTACCCCTATTTCTCCAGGAGCATTCCCGAGTTCTGGGGGCGTTGGCATATCTCGTTGTCGACGTGGTTTCGCCACTACCTGTATGTTCCCCTCGGAGGCAACCGCGTGACGCACCGCAGATGGCTGCTGAACATCCTGCTTGTCTTCCTCGTCAGCGGGTTCTGGCACGGCGCCAACTGGACCTTTATCGTGTGGGGCCTTCTTCACGGGGTCCTTTATCTCGTTTACTCGCGCGCGTGGCCCGATTCGCAGCGGCTTGCTGTGCAAACGCCGGGGGGCACCTCGTTCGTCCCCTCTATCTCGTCGCTGCTTCAGATCGCGATGACGTTCTTTCTGACGTGCGTCGCCTGGGTCTTTTTCCGTGCGCCCTCCGTCACCGATGGTCTGGTGATCCTGAGAAAGATCGTGTCGGACGTCGTGACAACGGCGCCGAGGTTCACGTACAAGCACGCCGCGCTCTGGATCGTCCTCCTGTTGGGAATCGAGTGGATCCAGCGCCGTCACGCGAACCCGCTCCATCTCGAGCGGTTTCCCCGCCCGGTTCGGTGGAGTCTGTACTACGCGTTCGCCACGACCATCTTCATGTTCGCGCCGCTCCACTACACACCGTTCATCTATTTTCAATTCTGACCGTGGCCACCGAATCGGTGATGTGGACCGTCGCGGCGGTCTGGGTGGCCCGCCGGTCGTGAAGGCGCAGTGCGACGATTTCTGACGCACCTCGCGGCCTTTTCCGCTCTTCCGGGTCTGCTGCTTCTGCTCGGCGAAGCGGTGCTGCAAGGGTCCGGTGAAGTGTGGCCCACCGATCGCGTGTTCGCGTTTCAGCGCAGCCACCCCGATGCGTTGTACCTGCGCGGCATCGATCAGTCGTTCTATGCCTACAAATACCGCGGCATCCTCGAGAAGCATCCGTCCATTCTCGTGGCCGGATCCTCCCGGACGATGAAATTTCGGGCGTCGATGTTCGGGGCAAGGGCGAATGCCTTTTACAACGCGAGCGGGATGCTGAACAGTCTGAACGATGCGCGCGATTTCTGCCTGTTGCTTCCTGCGTGGCGGACGCCGGAAGTCGTTCTGCTGGGCGTCGACCTGTGGTGGCTCAACGAGCACGTGCTCCCGGCGTTCCGCTTCGAGAGCGAAATCTCGAAAGGCGTGGGTGCGAGCTTCGACGAACACATCATCGGCATCCGATGGCTGCTGACACATCCAATGATATTTGGCAGCGAGACGATCGCTCTGATCGGTGGCAGCGACAGGACCGCGATAGGAATCAGTGCCCGTCAGAGAGGCGGCGGATTCCGGCTGGATGGCAGCTTCAAGTCGCCGCTGCATCCCCCGCACGCCGACAGGGACTGGGTCTTCGTCGACCGCGAAATGCCGCCGATTATCGATCGCGTGAAGTACGCGTTCGGCAATTTCCCGCCCACCGACCGGGTCTCGCCCGAGCGCCTGGCGCAGCTCGACTTCGTGCTCGCCGAGTACGAGAAGAAGCACGTGTTCGTGATTGGATATCTTCCGCCGTTCTCCTCAGCGGTCGTGAGGGCGCTTGAATCCGATCGACGCCATGCGCCGTTCTGGTCCGATTTCCGGCGCCGCGTACCGGCATTGTTTCGTGCACACGGCTTTCCGGTGATCGACGCGTCCGAAACCGCCACCATCGGCATGGACGATCGCGCCATGAGCGACGGGTTCCATGCCGAAGAGACGTTTCAGGTTCATGTGCTGAAAGCGCTGCTTCGGGACGGACGGGTGCAGACGGTCTTCCCCGGCGCTGAAGCCGTGCTCGACCGTGCGCTGGCCTCACCATCGAGATTGCGAGTGACCACCAGGAGTTGGTCCGAGTTCGATGTACAGGAACCGGAGCCGCACAGCACAATCAGCGGTAGCGCAGCCCTTTAAGGCCCTTTGAGGGCTGCCGTCGGCGCCGAATGCCCTTCGACCCGGCTCAGGGCATCCCGAGCGAAGTCGAGGGATGCAGGCCTGAAGGCCTGCGCTACGAGTCGCCGCCGATTGATTTCTTCACACATCTACGGTGGTCCGTAGCTTCAGCGAAGCTGAACATGCGCAAGAAACTCATCATCTTCACTGGCGTCACGCTGCTCGGATCGATCCTGGCGTTGGGCATGGCCGCGTCGTTGTTGATCAACATCGACCGGTTTCGGCCGCAACTCGCCCGGACGATGAGCGCCGCGCTCGGACGGGACGTGGCGATCGGGCACATCTCGCTCTCCGTGTTTTCCGGCAGCGCCGTGGTGGACGACCTGGCCATTGCCGACGACCCGGCGTTCGGCCAGACACCATTCGTGACCGCTCGAGCGGTGCGCGTCGGCATTGCGCTGCTGCCGCTCGTCACGTCGAAACACCTTCGCGTCGAATCGTTTCGCCTGCAGGATCCGCGAGTGATCCTGCGCCGTTCGGCCGCAGGCGCGTGGAACTTCTCCACGCTCGGTCTCATGTCTTCGGCCGCGCCGGCAGCCGCCGCCTCTTCGTCTTCGCACTTGACGCTTTCGATCGACCGCCTGGCGATCGCCGGCGGACAAGTCGTCTTCGAAACGACAGCGGGACGAGCGTCACGCGCGGTCTATGACAATCTGACCGTTGACCTGCGCGATTTCTCAACGACCAGTCGTTTCCAGTTCGCTGTCAGCGCCGCCACACCGGCTGGAGGCATGCTGAAGTCCAGCGGCAACGCCGGTCCGTTCGCTGCGACCGGCCTCGGCTCGACGCCCTTCGACGCGACGTTCGACGCCGCGCGCGTGGACATCGTGCGGAGTGGCCTCGTCGATCCGGGCGCCAGCCTGGCGGGCATCTTCGACCTCCATCTCCGGATGGCGTCGAATGGTGCCCGAATCACCACATCGGGGACGCTGCGCGGCGACAGGCTGCAGCTGGTTCCCGGCGCGTCGGCGGCCACGCGACCGGTGGAGGTCAAGTACGCCTCCGATTACGATCTGTCTACGCACGAGGGAGTGGTGAACCGGGGCGACGTGCGGATCGGCGGCGCAACGGCGCGCCTGCTCGGCCGCTTCAGCACGCGCACGGCGACGCCGTCGGTCCAGCTGACGCTTGCTGGCCACCGCATGCCGGTGACCGACCTGCAGGCGATCCTTCCAGCCATCGGTGCGACGTTGCCGCACGGCGCGCAGTTCCGGAGCGGAGTGCTCGACGCCGATCTCGCCGCGAGGGGCCCGGTCGATCGGCTGGTGATTGCCGGACCGATCGCCATGACCGATGCGACGCTCTCCGGGTTCGATTTCGGGTCCCGGCTGCAGGCGATGGCGGCGCTCGCCGGTTATCGAGGCAACGGCGACACGGTAATTCAGACCTGCCGGGTCGGGCTGCGCGTCGCACCGGACGGCACTCGCGCCGATGGCCTCAATTGCGTGGTGCGGTCGATCGGGAGTGTGGAGGGCGCCGGCTCGATTGCGCCGAACGGCACGCTCGATGGCAGAATGCTTGCGCGGCTGGCTTCCACCACGGGCGCCGCCGGTCAGATGGCCCGTCTGGCATCGCTCGGCCATCCGGAACATGGCATGCCGTTCCGGATTACCGGCACGACGGCGTCGCCGGTGTTCGTGCCGGACGTCGGCCGCGCGGCGACCGATGCCATCAAAGATCCGGGCACGATCGCGAAGGCAGCCGGGTTCATGCGCTCGCTGTTCGGGAAGAAGTAGCGGCAGGCGGTCCGCCGAAGCCTTGGCGAAGGCGGAAGAACGCACGAAGAATACAATAAAAGTGGGCTCTCTTCGTGGTTTCGCGTCTTCGTGGCAAAAAATGTAGCAATCACCCAGGATGCCGAGTCTCGTGTCCTCGGTGGTGGATGAACTCTCGCCTTCTGCGTGTTCTGCGTTGATCGTCGTGTTCGGCCTTACGCCGACGCACTCCCGCCTAATAATGAAACCGGTTCGAGCGTTTCCGACAGGGCGACGGCCGAATGCAGCTGGAGTTTCACCACGGGCTGGTAACGAAGCTTCGCCTCAAACCGCCGAGTAGAACCGAGCCTCGGCGGAGCGAGCGAATCTTCGTTACTAGGCGGCCCTTCGGGCCGCAACTAAGACAGCTTCTAAAGCCGAGAACTTGTCTCAATCGCACAGACATCGGCTTTAGAAGATGTCTAGGGCCTGCGGCGCTCATCGCTGCGGGTTCCGCTGTCGCCGGCCTGGATTTCTTCCTTTACACTATTGAGGCACGACGCGTCTGCGGAGACGCGACGCGACCAATCGCTCAACCGGACCGGATTGACTCAGGATCGCGTTCACGAATGCTCATCGGGGTTGCCGCCGCCGTTCAGATCGGCGCGGTCAGGCGGCTTCAGAACTGGGTGAACCATGCGTATGGTTGGAATGTGGAGACTGATCGCCGTCGTCGTCCTGGTGGCTGGAACCACGACATCTGTCGTGGCGCAGGAGCCCGAGGCAACGACGCGTGAGGCGGCCATCGAGCAGGCGCAGGCGGAGAAAGTCAAGGCGCTGCACCCGTACGTGCCGGGTAAGACCGAAGCGCTGATGAACAGAGCCGAGGACATCCTGGTCAACGGTGTGCCACGCTGGCACCCGTTCTTCGAGAGTGCGTACTATGGCGGAGGCTTCACGCTCGGCGCCGGTTACGCGCATCACGTGAGCCCGTACAACCTGCTCGATGTGCGCGGCAGCTATACCATCCTGGGCTACAAACGAATCGAGGCGGAGCTCACCGCGCCTCGTCTGTTCCATCGCCGTGGCGCCTTGTCGCTCGTCGGCGGCTGGCGCGAGGCGACACAAGCGGCTTTCTATGGCCTTGGGATGGGTACGTCGAAAGGCGATCGCACCGACTTCGACTTTCAACAGCCGTACGGGTCGGGCACCCTTACGCTCTGGCCGACACGGCAGCTGTTGATGCTGCGGGGAGGTCTGGAACTGTCCCAGTGGTCACAACGGCCCGCTGAAGGGGAGTTCCGATCCGTCGAGACCGTGTACACACCTGCAACCCTGCCGGGCCTTGGGACCAAGACCACGTATCTCCATTCGCAGGGCACCGTCGGATTCGACTGGCGAACGTCTCCAGGGTATTCCCGGCGCGGCGGCTTCTATGGTGTCACGCTGCACGATTACGCCGACAAGGACGAGCGGTTCGGCTTTCGGCAGGTCGACTACGAAGCGATCCAGCATCTGCCGATCCTGCGCGAAGCCTGGGTTATTTCGCTCCGCGGCATCGCGCGGACCACATACAGCAAGCACGATCAGCAGGTGCCCTTCTTTCTGCTGCCGTATGTGGGAAGTGGATCGACGTTGCGGGCCTTCACCAGCCACCGCTTCCGCGACCAGAACGGTCTGACGCTTCAGGCGGAATGGCGGATCATGGTCAACCGCTTCATGGATACGGCGGTGTTCTACGACACCGGGAAGGTCGCCGCGCGCCGCGCGGATCTCGATCTCAACGGATTGAAGAGCGACTACGGCTTCGGCTTCCGTGTCCACGGACCCTTCGCCACGCCACTGCGCATCGAAGTCGCGAGGTGCTCCGAAGGTCTGAGGCTTGTCTTCTCGACGTCCCCGATATTTTGAGGCTGCCTGCCATGTCGACATCATCGGTCGCTTCACCTGCACGCTGCGCCGCCCGCGTGATTCTTGTGATTGCCGCGCTCGGAATGTGCGCCCGCGCCGTCTCGACGAAGGGTCTTCACTTCTATCCGGACGATCCGATCGCGCGCGAGCCGGAGTCCCAGGACGCGTCGAAGGCGCAGCCCTATTTCATGGGGTCGATGTACGAAATGACGAACAACCTGTTCGTCACGGCCGGTTACAAGCCGTCGGGCACGCGTGCGCAGAACATCAACACCATCGACGAAGTGCCGGACTCGAACTGGTTCACGAACCGGATTGGGACGACCCGCGTCACCATCGCGGATCTCGTGCGCGGCCCGAATCGCGGAGCCCCACCTGACCCATCGCGCTGGATACTCACGAGAGAAAAAACATCGGGCTCGCATCCGGGCTTCACGGCGAGGGATGCGAAAGGCGAGACCTGGTTTCTCGAGTTCGATCCGCCGTACTTCGCCGAAGGAGCGACCGGCGCCGTGGAGGTTGCGACGAAGATCTTCTGGGCGTTCGGCTACAACCAGGTGGAGACGTACCTGACGACGTTCGATCCCAGGCAGGTCGAATTCGATCCCAAGGCCACGATTCGCCGGCCGTCCGGCGCGAGGACGAAATTCACGCGCGATGATATGAACGCGATCCTCGAGCGCGTCGCGCGAAAGCCGGACGGCACCTATCGCACCGTCGCCGGCCGGCTGATTCCAGGCAAAATCCTGGGCGGCTTCCTGTATGACGGCACGCGCCCCGACGATCCCAACGACGTCGTTCCGCACGAGCACCGCCGGGAGCTGCGCGCGCTGCGCGTCTTCGGCGCGTGGACGAACCTCACGGATCTGAAGGCCTCGAATACGATCGACGCGCTCGCGACCGAGAACGGCCGCACGGTCGTCAAGCACTACCTGCAGGATGTGGGCTCGACATTCGGGATGTGCAACGACCTGCACGAGTGGGACCTCAGTTACGAGCACTTCATCCAGGGAGACACCACGAGGCGCCGCCTCTTTTCCTTCGGCTTTGCGCTCAGCCCGTGGCAGACGGCCCGCTACGTCGAGTACCCGTCGATCGGCAAGTTCGAGGGCGACGTGTTCGATCCCAGGAAGTGGCGTCCGCAGACGCCGACAACGGCGTATCTGGAGATGCGTGACGACGACGCGTTCTGGGCCGCCCGACGGGTGGCGGCATTCACCGACGAGATGATCAGGGCAGCGGTCCACACCGGGGAGTACAGCGACCCCGCGGCAGAGAAATACCTGGCCGACGTACTGATCAAACGGCGCGACAAGGTCATCGGCACGTATCTGACGGCGGTGAACCCGATCGTCAATCCGCGCCTCGACGGGGAGAGCCGGCTGACGGTCGAAAACGCGGCATTCGCGGCTGGCGTGGCGAGCGGCCCGGCAACCTACCACGCCTCGTGGTTTCGGTTCGACAACGCGACAGGCGAGACGCAACCGCTTTCAGCAACGCAGAGCACGACGACGACCATCGACGCGCCGCGCGGCTTGCCGACGGCATCCGGCAGCTTTATCGGTGCCGACCTTTCCGTCGAGAGCGCCGGACATCCGGCATGGCGGCGCCCGATCCGCATCTATTTCCGCCGAAGCGGCGAAGGCTGGACGCTTGTGGGGCTTGAACGGTTGCCCGAGACGCTCACCACCGATCCGGAGAGCTCACGATCGAAGGCAGAGACCGGAAAGGAACGTGGCGATCGCAACCCGCTCGCCCATCAATAATCCGTCGTCATCGGCCAGAATCGGCCTCGACGTATAATTTGCTTTCGCCCAGCTAGCCGTGCTTGCACGGCCTGAATGTGTACAAAACTGTCAATTTGCCGTGCAACCACGGCTTAGCCGCGGCCGCGCGAGCGGCCGCGGATCTAGTAACGAAGGTCCGCCTTACGGCGACGGGTCTTCACTCGTCGGTTTGAGGCGGAGCTTCGTTACCCCCTGGACATGATAGGACGCGCGATTTCTCATTATCGGCTCGTGAGCCACCTCGGCTCGGGCGGTATGGGTGTCGTTTACGCCGCCCAAGACCTGCGTCTTGGCCGCACGGTTGCGCTCAAGTTCGTCCCCGATGACCTGGCGAAGGATCCGCAAGCCGTTCACCGGCTCCGCGCCGAAGCGCGGGCCGCCTCCGCGTTGAACCACCCGAACATCTGCACGATCCACGACATCGGCGAGGACGAAGGTCGGCCGTTCATCGTCATGGAGTTGATGAAGGGCCAGACGTTGCGCGACAAGCTCGCGAGCGGCCCGCTCAGGATTCCTGAGATTGTCGATATCGGGATCCAGATCGCCGACGCACTCGACGCCGCCCACGGGTGCGGCATCATTCATCGCGACATCAAGCCCGCGAATCTCTTCCTGACCGAACGGAAGCAGGTGAAGATTCTGGACTTCGGGCTCGCCAAGCTGTTGCCGGCGCAGGCCTCGGGCGAGACGACGGCCCAGACATCCCCGGATCATTTGACGGTTGACGGAGCCACCATCGGCACCGTCGCGTACATGTCGCCCGAGCAGGTCTCCGGCGAACAGCTCGACGGTCGAACGGACCTCTTCTCGTTGGGAATCGTTCTCTACGAATGCGTCACGGGTCATCCACCGTTCGCTGGCAAGACGGCGGCCGTGATCTTCTCGGCGATTCTCAATCGATCGCCGGTGGCGCCGATTCTCTACAAGCCGGACGTGCCGCTCCGCCTCCAGGACGTGATCACCAACTGCCTGGAAAAGGATCGCGAGCTTCGTTACCAGGACGCCGCCGGTCTGCGTGCCGATCTGAAACGCGTCAGGCGCGATCTCGAATCCGGTCACGCGTCGGTCAGAAGCGATCTCGCGTCGGCGTCCCGTGGCGCCGACGACGAAGGCACGCTGGTTGATGTCGGGCGAGGTTCGGTCTCGAGAGCTGGCCCGACTCAGCTATCGAAAGATTCGTTGGTTCCGTCGACGTCGTCCTCGATCGCCACTCGACCGCGTCGCGTGGCTCTGACCGTTGCGCTGCTCGTCGTAATCGGTGGACTCGCGGCTGGTGCTTATTTGAAATGGCCGCGCGCGGCAGTCCGCTCACCTGGCGTGGCCACACCGGGAACGGCATCAGAAGCCGTCGTAAGAAATCGACTCGAGGCGGCAACGAGCAGCCTGCAAGCGGCGAACTATCGCGCGGCGCTGGCCCAGGCCGAGGACGTGCTCCGGATGGTTCCCGATCAGGCCGGGGCCCTTCGAATCCGGGACAGCGCGCGCGCGATGGTGGCCCGGTTCGACGACGCGATCGCCACGGCCGACCGGCTGCTTGCTGCTGGAGACGTGGGCGGCGCAACCGGCGCGCTGGCAACGGCACGCACCATCGATCCGACTGCTCAGGCCGTTGCCGAGCGTTCCGCGCGGCTGGCCGATCGGTCCAGGAACCAATCGGATGCGGCGCGGCGAAGCGTCGAATCGTCACGCGCAGCCTCGTCGTCAGGGGCCGCGACCGGACGGCAGCAGCCGGCCGGCAAACCTCGCGAGCGCGCCGGCGAGCCAGCTGCGGCGCCTTCACAGGTGCCGCCGTCGGTTTCGCCGCCGGCGCCTGTGGTGCCGTCTCCACCGCCGCCGTCGGCCGCGCCGCCCGCGGAGCCGCCGGCGCCTGCGCCGTCATCGGCCGGAACGCGACCCGTTGTGCCGGAACCGCCCGCCCGGACAAACGAGCCGCCGCCGGTGCGGCCCGAACCGCCGGCGGCAAATCGCGAGCGCGACACCAGTCCCGCTGCGGCGCCACCGGCTGAGGACGATGAGTCGGCGATTCGCCGCATTGTTGCGACATACGCGCGTGCGATCGAAACGAAGGACCTGGCGCTCTTCCGATCCGTGAAGCCAAACCTGTCATCCGAAGAGCAGCGCCGTCTCGAGGACGGGTTTCGCTCCGTTTCGTCGCAGCGCGTCAGCATCACCATTCTCTCAATCAACCGGAAAGGACAGGAGGCGACGGTCCGATTGAGGCGGCATGACGTAATCGAAGCCGGCGGCCGTTCTCAGACCGTGGAGAGCCAGCAGACGCTCATGCTGGTTCACGCTGGAGCAGGCTGGGTCATTCGGGACATCGGGCGCTAGCAGGCTGCTGAAAACGCAGCCTGAAGTGAAAAGTTAAAACAGAAAAGTCAAAAGCAGGCGGAAAATCGCACTTATTCTGTTTTAGCTTTTCAGTTTTAACTTCAGGTCGGCGCCTTTTTCAGCGACCTGCTAGAGGCCGTCAAACGCACGGACCCGGGGCGGAGTAGGGACTGCGTGTTGAAGCGACTGCTCACAACCTGGTGCATGGTGCTCACTGCGACCGCCGCATGGGCACAGGATCCCTATCGGCTGGCCTCACCGGTGACGAACCTGGCGACGTTGTTCACCGACCTGTTCGGTCCAAGCGGGCTCATCGTCGACAGCGAGGCGACCTTACCTGGTGAACAGCCGCATTCGGCCCATTTCAACAGCGACTTTCAGTCGAATTTCAGCAAGTTCAACACGGCCCTGGTGAATCAGTTCGTGACGGTGCCGCTGCCGTCCCCCGCATCGGGCTTCACATACCGCTTCGATCCCAGCCTGGGCGTCTTCGAGCGCACCACCCAGAGCTTCGGCCCGATCCTGGCCGAGCGCGCTGAAACTGTCGGTGCACGCCGCGTGTCGTTCGGGTTCGCCTCGCAGCATTTCACGTTCGACACCGTGGAAGGTCTGGATCTGCACAAGGTGCCGGCGATCTTCACGCACGACGGCGCGCAACTGCGCGGCGGCCGCGAGGACGTGGTGACGACCGTCAATTCGATCGAAGCCACGGTCACCCAGTTCACCACCTTCGTGACGATGGGCGTGACCGATCGGTTCGATATCTCCGTCGCCGTGCCACTCGTGACGAACAATCTGACCGTCGTCTCCGATGCGACCATTCAACGCCTCGGCACCACCAATATCCTGACGCACTTCTTTCGTCTGGCGAACGGCGACGTCGGCAATCGCCGCCTGTTCACGGCGGTCGGCAGTGCGGCGGGTGTGGGCGACCTCACCGTCCGCATGAAGACCACGATTGAAAAGACACCATCGGCGGGTCTGGCAGTCGGCCTGGACATCCGCCTGCCGACCGGCGACCAGATGAACCTGCTTGGAACGGGCGCCGCAGGCTTTCAACCATTTGCGATCGTGTCGGGTGCCTATCAGAAGTTCTCACCGCACGCGAACGTGAGCTATCAGTGGAACGGCACGAGCATTCTTGCCGGTAACCCGGCGACCGGCGAGTCGGGCAACTTCCCCGATCAAGTAGGGTATGCGGCCGGAGCGGACGTGAGCGTCACCGGACGCGCGACGGTTGGCTTCGATCTGCTGGGGCGGTATCTGCTGAACCACGAGCGACTCCGATCCGAGGAGTTCCATGCGCTCGACGGCAAGTCCACGTTTTCGAATATCGCGTTCTTTACCGATTCGTTCAACGCCCTGAGCGGTGCGGTCGGGCTGAAGATCAACCCGTTCGGCCGGCTGCTTCTCGATGCGAACCTGCTTTTTGCTCTGGACGATCACGGTGTGCGCGATCGCGTGACGCCTCTCATCGGGTTCGAATACTCTTTCTAGGAAAACGTGTCCGACTGACTGACGCTGCCCTGGAACGCAAAGGCCCAACCTTCGCTCGACGCGATTTCACCGAGCTACGGCTTGGCAAGCGCGAAGGCCGCTAAGATATATTGTGTTTTCTTTGCGTGCTTTGCGGCCTCTGCGTTCGATCGTGACATTCGCCTCGCTGCACGCCGCCGCTGACGCTTAGACGGCCATCCCGACCATGACGGTACACGACGCGCATTGTCACTTCTTTTCAGCTGGATTTTTCGAAGCGCTCGGTCGCGAGAAGTACCGGGATCAAGCTGTGACGGCGTCTGCGATCGCCACCGAGCTTGGATGGGAGCCCCCCGGGCCCCCCGATCAGCTGGCGGACCGCTGGGTCGCCGAGTTGGACGAGCATCGCGTGTCGCGCGCGGCGTTGATCGCCAGCGTGCCCGGCGACGAGGAATCGGTGGCCACGGCGACGGCCAAGTACCCGCGCCGGTTTGTCGGCTTCTTCGTGCTGAATGCCGGAGCGTCGGACGCTCCCAGGCGCGCCGAGCGCGCGTTTGGCGAGCTCGGTCTGCGCTGCGCCTGCCTGTTTCCTTCGCTGCACCGATATCCGCTCACCGACGAGCGGGTTGCCACGGTGTTCCAGATCGCTGCCGCGCACGGCGCCGCGATCTTCGTCCATTGCGGGTTTCTGTCGATCGAAGCGCGGGTGAAACTGGGAGTACCCAGCCCGTGCGATTTGCGGCTTGGGGACCCGCTCGCGCTCGCGGTGACCGCCGCCCGGTTTCCGTCCGTGCCTGTCATCGTGCCGCACTTCGGCGCCGGCTTCTTCCGCGAGGCGTTGATGGCCGCCGAGATGTGTCCCAGCATCCATCTCGATACGTCGAGCTCGAACGGCTGGCTGAAATACGTGCCGGGGCTGACGCTTGCCGAGGTCTTCCGCCGCGCGCTGGGGATCGTCGGGGCGAACCGGCTGATCTTCGGCACCGACTCGTCGTTCTTCCCGCGCGGCTGGCGCCGGGTTATTTATGGGGCGCAGCGGACCGCGCTCGACGAACTGGGTACGGAAGCAGAGGCGATCAACAAGATCTACGCAGGCAACTTCGAACGGATCTTTGGCGCCGGACCGCCTTCCCCCCAGGAGAGTGTCTGAGAACCAGAATTTGACTGTAGATAGTCCGAACCGGCCCGCATGGCATCGTTTCAGTACTTCTCGATCCGCTTCTGAATGTCGTTCGCGCGTTGGCTGGCTCGGAACTCGATGATCCGGAAGTCGGCGAGGCCGTGCTGGTAAAACGGATCTTCCTCGACGATGGCCTCGATTTGCTGTCGACTGGTGCCGACGGCCAGGATGATCCCGCCGTCTCGCGGTATCTTTCGACCCGAGACCAGGAAATTGCCGGACGCGTAATACTTCTTCAAGAAGACGACATGCGCGCCCATATGCGCGTCGATTTCGGCGAGGTCGGCCTTGTAGGTGAGCTCGATGATGAACATGGCCGGTAGTAATTTAATCCATCGGGCCGAAAGGATCAGCGATGCGAGCCGTTCGCGGCGCCTGTTCGTTGTTTTCTACGCGGCGTCTGGCGCGGCTGCGCTTGTCTACGAAGTCGCGTGGACCCGCCTGCTGACGCTGCAGGTCGGGCACACGGTTTCGGCCATCGGCATCGTGCTCGCCGCCTTCATGGGTGGCCTCGCGATCGGGGCGTTCTTCGCCGGCCGATTCCCGGTTGCACCAGCACGCCGTCTTCAGGCGTATGCGGCGCTCGAAATCGTCGTCGCACTGATCGCCATCGCGCTGCCGGCGATCCTGAATGAATTGCTGCCGGTGATCGCGTGGGCGTACGCCGATGGCGACGCGCCCGTCCGATTCGGACTCGTGCGGGTGACGCTCAGTCTTGCGCTGCTTGCCGTGCCCGCCGCCGCCATGGGCGCGACGTTTCCAATTGCCGCGTCGTGGTTCGTCGACGCATACGTCACGATGAAGGCACCTGCCAGCAGACGGTCGGCAGCCGACGCGGGCGTTCTGTATGCGGCGAACACCGCTGGAGCCGCAGCAGGCGCGATCGGCGCCGGATTCTGGCTACTTCCTGAGGTTGGTCTTCGCGCCACGACCTGGGTTGGTGTCGCGCTCAATGGCGCAGCAGCTCTCGGCGCGGTGTGGCTCGCGCGCCGTGACGCGATCGGTGCCGGAGCGCGCGCACCGTCTCAAACCGGGCACGACAGACATGCAACAGCCGCGCAGCCGCGGCGCCGCCAGGCCGCAGTTGTAATGCCTGTTGCCCGGCCGGCGCTGGCTTGTGCGGCCGCCGCGCTCTCCGGCTTTTCAGCGCTCGTGTATGAAGTGGCCTTCACTCGACTCCTGGCTG
>QHWF01000145.1 GCA_003222455.1 Acidobacteriota bacterium | reverse complement strand
CGATCATCGGATCGACGCGGGTCGCCGAACGCGCGGGAAGGTAACAGGCCATCAGCGCCACACCTGTCATCAATATGACGACACCGGCGATGGTTGCGGGATCGGACGGCCGCACGCCGAACAGCAGCGACACGAGCACGCGGTTCATCGCGAACGCGATCGCCAGCCCGCAGGCCACGCCGGCGACAGTCAGGCCGAGCCCCTGCCAGCACCAGCCCCAGCACGGACTGGCGATCGGCGCCCAGCGCCATGCGGATGCCGATCTCGCGGCGACGTTCAGCAACCATGTCGGAGAGCACGCCGTAGCTGCCGATGGCCGCGACGAAGATCGCGACCAGCTGCGCGAGCAGGCGCGGCCGATCGCCTCAGCGAATACCTCCTCCACCCAGCGAAGCTTCACGATCGGCAGCGAGCGGTCGAGTCCGGCGACGGCGGATCGAATCGTCCCCGACACCGCATCCGCCGGCTGCGTCGTTCGTATGACGATATTCATCGTCCCAATGCCGTAGCCGGTGGCGACGGCAGTGAGCTGCTCGAAGTTGAAATACAACTCGGTGCCGGCCTCCTTGTCGACGCCGCCCTGCTTCACGTCCTTCAACACACCGACAATCGTGGACCTTGAGGCTGGCCGGCGCCGACGGCCGCACGCGGCGGCCAATCGGGCTCTGACCCTTGTAGAACATCCGCGCCATCGCCTGATTGATCATCACCGTCGTCCCCAGCGCGTCGGTCGGCTGAAACGCCCGCCCCTCGATCACCGGAATCCCCATCGTCTCGACGTAGCCGGTGGTGACGGTGTTGTAGGAGTCGACATTCGCGTACGGCCGTTCGCGCGGCGGCGTGTAGCCTTCGACGTCGGTGTCGTTGGCGTCGACGCGACGCCGAGGAGGTAATCCGGTCATCGCAGCGACGCTCTGGACGCCGGCGGTCGCGCGGAGCCGATCGAGCAGCCGCATGTAGAACGTCCGCAGTTAAGTTAGAGCGAGTTCGTCAAATATCCCGGTTTGACGTGTACGAGACGCAAGAAGTTGACATCAGCGCAAACAACCGCTGACCGTACGCGATGTGCCCTCTCGGAAACATGTTCGGAATTCGGATCAGGATTTCGGAACTGGCATGCGTGGCGCAAATTCCAAATTCCGAATTCCGAATTCTGAATTCCAGTCACCCCACCTTGGCATCGACGGTAATCTGCATCGTGCCGCGATACGCGTTCGACACGGGACAGCGGCCTTCGGCCTCCCTGGCCACTTCCGCAAACTGCGACGCGTCGAGTCCTTTCAGACCGTATGCCGTCACCTCGAGCTTCGACGAAGCAATCCTGATCCCCGCGTCGCCTTTGTCGGCGGTAATCGTCGCGCGGACCACGGTGCGATCGGCCGTCGCCGGCTTCCGCCCGAGCGTGCCGTTCAGCGCCATCGCATAGCACGCCGCATGCGCTGCGGCCATCAATTCTTCCGGGCTCGTCTTGCCGCCGGCGTCGCCGATGCGCGAAGGAAACGACACCGGCAAGCTGAACGCGCCGGTTCCAGCCTTGGCTTCACCACCGCCATCCATCACCGAACCCTTCCAGTCCACGTCTACGTGCCGCTCGAACGTCGCCATCGCGCCTCCTCCTCAGTGAAATGAAATTGGAAATTTCAGATTTCAGAATTCAGAATTCAGATTGATTTCAGATTTCAGATTCAGATTTCGGAGTTGGGATTTAAGACTCATCCACGTTTGCGGGCTCTCGTGCCCAGTTGCACGCCGGTCCCGATCAGGCCGAGCAGGATCCAGACGATCGGGACCCAGCGTTGTCCTGGCGCCGGGTTCATGGGATAGAAAATCCACACGTCGCCACCGGCAGCCGCCCGTACCGCGCGGCGGTCGCCGGTCGCCGCGAACAGGCCGACAATCACCGTCCACGCCCCGCCGAACGCGGTCGCGACGATGATGACGTAGCGCTGCAGCAGCATCGCTGCGATGGCGCCGAGCACCGCGAGGACAATGAGCACGATCGGCGGCGGATCGCCGGGACCGAAATACTGCGCCGCGAGGTGCGCGACCAGGGCACCGAGGCCGGCGCCGACGAGTGCGATCCCGACAAGGTACGCGAACATCAACACCACGGCGCCAACCAGACCGCCGACAATCGCGGCCACTACCATCCAGACGGTCATGCTGGGAGCCACCAACGAACTGGCGAGCATCGCGCCCAGGATGAACCCGTAGATGGCGAGCACGAACCGGAACAGCCGGTACCCGGCGAAACAGGCAAGCGCGCCGCCCAGGACCAGCACGATGGCGGCGGGAAGTTCGTATGAGGTCGGGAGCATCGTATCGAAGTCGCGTCACTGCCAGGCTGTCCGGCAATTGCCGATCCCGACAGGCCACCACTCTACACTTCGCGCCTGCCTTCAAGCGCCTTGTGCATCGTCATTTCATCCGCGTATTCGAGATCGCTGCCCACCGGGACGCCCATCGCGATCCGCGTGACTTTCACGCCAAGCGGCTTCAGCAGCCGGGCCAGATAAATGGCGGTCGCTTCGCCTTCCACCGTCGGATTCGTCGCGAGAATGACTTCGCCGGCGCCGTTGGTGATGCGCGCGAGCAGGCTCTTGATTTTCAGATCGTCCGGCCCGACACCCTGGAGCGGCGACAGCGCGCCCATGAGCACGTGATACACGCCCTTGAACTCGCGCGTCTTTTCGATCGCCGACACGTTCTGCGGCTCTTCGACGACGCAAATCAGGTGATGATCGCGGGAGTCGTCGCGGCAGAACGGGCAGGGATCGGTATCGGTGATGTTGCTGCAGACCGAGCAGTAGGTGACCTGATCCTTGACGCCGCGCAGGGCATCGGCGAGACGCTCGGCCTGCTCGCGCGGGTTCTTGAGGATGTGGAACGCGAGGCGCTGCGCGCTCTTCGGCCCGATGCCGGGCAGGTGCTGCAGCTCCTCGATCAATCGAATCAGCGGCTCGGGCAGCGACAAGCTCAGAACTTCATCCCGGGCGGCAGCATGCCGCCCATCTTCTGCGCCATCTCCTCGTCGGCTTTCCGTTGCGCATCGTTGATCGCGGCGACGATCAGGTCCTGCAGCATCTCGACATCGTCCTTCGACACGACCTCGGGATCGATTCTCAGCGAGTGAATCTGCTTGGCGCCGTTGACGACAACCGTCACCATACCGCCGCCCGCATTGCCTTCCACGCGCAGCTCGGACATCTGCTTCTGCAGCTGCTCCTGCATCTGCTGCGCCTGTTTCATCATCTGCTGAATATTCATGGCTGCTCCGAGAACCGCAATCAACGGACGAGGATCACCGACCTGCCGACCCGCCGCCAAATGACCAATGACCAACGACCAACGACTAACGACCAACGACTACATCTCTTCCACGTCGCGGATTTCCGCAGAGAACACGTCGAGCATCGCCTGCACGCCGGCATCGGCCAGCGCCTGCTCGCGAAGGGCCGACTTCCTGTCCGGCGGTCCGGCCTGTTCCTTCCCGGGTTCGGCCGCGGGCAACGCACTGCTCTCCGTGGACTGACCGTTCTGTACCACGCTCACGACGATCCGGCGGCCGGCCACCTGCTGCGCTGCGGCCTCGACCCAGGCGCGGTTCTGATCGAACATGTCGCGCAGCGTGCGGTGGTTCGCCGAGAACGTGAACGTCACACAGTCACCGGCCACGTCGATCCGCTGGGCCTGTGCAATGACCGTGTTGTAGAACACGACTTTCGACTTGCGGATCTCGGCGAGCAGCGCATCCTTGAGACTCGGGTCTGGTTTCGTTCGGGTGGATCCTGATGGTTCACTGGTCCGGCTAAAGCCGGACACTACCGATGGGTCATCACTGGAGCCTGATCGTTCACTGGTCCGGCTCAAGCCGGACACTACCGATGGGTCATCACTGGTCCGGCTGAAGCCGGGCACGACCGATACGTCGTTGCTCCGGCTGGAGCCGGACACTACTGATCGTTCGTCTGGCCCTTTAATCCGGCTGAAGCCGGACCCCACTGGTGGCTCGCTGGACGCGGCGGACGCCGCCGATGGATCGTTCGGCCTGGACCCGACGGACGCAGCCGTCGATCGGACGGGTGGTCGCGACGCCGCTTTCGGCGACGTGGCGGACGTGCGCGTGGCCGATTGTCCCAGTCCGCCGGCGCCCGCAATGAGATCCTCGATGGGCACGAGTTTCCGCAGGTACATCCAGCGCAGGAACGCCATTTCGAGGTGGTGGCGCGGCTGCGCTGCAGCCTTCATGTCGGCTTCGGCCTTCGTGAGCAGATCGAACGCGCGCAGCAGATCCTCGCGCGAGAATCGGCCTGCCAGCGCCTTGACCCGGTCGCGTTCGCTTTCGCCGGCAATCTCAGGATCCGAGAGACGCGACGGATCGACCGAGACGACGAGCAGATCGCGCACCAGGCGCGACAGTTCGCGGCACACCGCGCGCAAATCGTAGCCGAGCTCGACGGCCTGCTCCGCCACGCGGAAGGCGGACGGCGTGTCTTCGGCGGCAACGGCCTCCACCGCGTCGAGCAGCAGATCGCGCCCGACGAGGCCCAGCACCGTCGCGACATCCGCGGACGCGATCGTCGTGCCGGTAAAGGCAATCACCTGATCGAGCTTGGTCTGCGCATCGCGCATGCTCCCCTCGGCGTCGCGCGCGATGAGCTGCAGCGACTCGTCGCCGATCGTGATTCGTTCGGCGTCCACAATCCGCCGGAGCTGTGCGGCAATCGGCTTCGTGCCGATGGCGCGGAATTCGTAGACCTGCGCGCGCGACAGCACCGTTTCGGGAATCTTCTCCAGCTCGGTCGTCGCCATCATGAACACCACGTGCGGCGGCGGCTCCTCGATCGATTTCAGGAGCGCGTTGAAGGACGGCGTCGACAGCTGGTGGACCTCGTCGATGATGAAAATCTTGTAGCGGTTCCGCGCCGGCCTGATGGCGAGACCGGAGATAATCACTTCGCGGACGTTGTCGATGCCGGTATGCGTGGCGGCATCGATTTCGAGCACGTCGATGTCGCGGCCCTCGGTAATCTCGACACACGCCTCGCACGTGCCGCACGGATCGGCCGTAGGCCCCTGCACGCAGTTCAGCGCGCGGGCGAGGATGCGCGCGGTCGTCGTCTTGCCGACGCCTCGGGGACCAGCGAAGACGAACGCCTGCGCGAGCCGATCGCTCGTGAGCGCGTTGCGCAGCGTCCGTGTCACCGCCTGCTGGCCGACGACATCGTCGAACTTCTGCGGCCGCCATTTTCGCGCGATCACCTGGTAGGACATTTTCAGAATTTCAGATTTCAGAATTCAGATTTCAGATTGCAGATTGCTGATTGCTGATTTCAGATTGCTGACAGTAGATTGCCGATTTCAGATTGCGGACCGTCGATTTCGGACGGATTGATGGATTTCAGACTGCTGACATCGGACCAACGCCGACCGTAGATGGTGTTGGTTGCGGACTGGACCGCAGTCCGGAATGCCTGCGGCACATTCCAGTATCTGCTTAGCGCTGCTGCCTTCCGGCCCTGACGCGGTTCGCAGGCTGGAATTGCACAGGTTCCGGACCGCGATGCAGTCCGCAAACCTACACTTTACTACACGTGTCGCCAGTCACGATCGAACGCAAAGGCCCGGCCTTCGCTCAAGGGATCTTCAATGAGCTTCGGCCCGGCAAGCGCAAAGGGCGCAAAGGAAAAACGGCGTCACGCGGAACGACATTCAACGCGGAACCCGCAGAACTCGCAGAACAACACCGGTTTTCTCTGCGGGCTCTGCGAGTTCTGCGTTGATCGTCGTGATTAGACAGGCACCCGCGTCGCCAGCAATAAATATTTCGCGAGCACCTCGCCGACGAGGACGGTGAAAAAGTCGACGTAGAGGATGCCGGTCGCCGACTGCGTCGAGCGGATTTTCGCGGTTTCCCAGGTGAGATACGAAAGCACCGCCGGGCCAGCCAGACCGAAGAGCACGCGTTGCCAGAAGAAAATGCCGGCCGCCGACGTGATGTAACGGCTGAAGCTCGGTCCGAGGCCCGGCTGCCAGGTGGCAATGGCGGCATACACGGCCGCGGCGACGACCAGGACGCGGACAATCATCGAGCCGATGTGAAGTTTGACGATGGATTGCAGATGCCGAACCTGCATCGAGGGCAGGATGAGATACCAGTGACCGAGAATCATCGCGGTACACGCGCCGCCCAGCAGCGCGGCAGAGGTGAGGAAGCTGGCGACGGTGAGCGCCCGCATCGAAAGCTCGCGATCCGCGGTCAGTGTCAGCGCCTGCGCGACCGTGGCGATGAGACCGCCGCCCACTGCGAGAGTGACGAGCATCGAACGAATGCGTGCGAGCATCCGGCCAACGGTCGCCCAGTAGATCACAAGCGCCGATTCGCCGCACACGAGCGCCAGCGCACCGAGGTCGAACACGTTTGCCGAGGTGGCAGCGCCGGGCCTCGATCCTCCGAACCGGAAGGCCAGGGCGATGGCGATCAGAATCGCCGCGAGTCCGGCATTGAAGCGAAAGAACTTGACGCCGGCCTCACGCGAGACGAAGACCAGCGTGAACACGATGCCGACGCCGAGGTGTGCGAGGAACAGGAACAGGATCGTGGACAGCGACATGCGTCGACGATTGTACGGGGCAGGACAGGCGGGATGGGCAGGATCGGCGGGACGGGCAGGATCGGCGCGACTGTCCCTTCCCGCCTATCCTGCCCTTCCTGCCTATCCCGCCCTTTGCTGCCCTATCGCGCCTGCAACCGCTTGTTCACTTCGGCCCAGTTGACGACGTTCCACCACGCATCGATGTAATCGGGCCGCCGATTCTGATACTTCAGATAGTACGCGTGCTCCCAGACGTCGAGGCCGAACACCACCTTCTTGCCATCCATGATCGGCGTGTCCTGATTCGGTGTGCTTTCGATGGTCAGTTTGCCGCCGGTATCGATGAGCCACGCCCATCCACTGCCGAATCGCCCGACGCCCGCCTTCTTGAATTCCTCTTTGAACTTGTCGAATCCGCCGAACGCGGTATTGATCGCGTCGGCGATTGCACCGGTTGGCTGCCCGCCGCCCTTCGGTTGCATGATCTGCCAGAACATCGTGTGGTTCCAGTGACCGCCGCCGTTGTTGCGAACCGCCGTCCGAATATCCTCAGGAACCTTGCTCAGCGACTTGATGAGATCGTCCACCGTCTTCGACTGGAGCTCCGGATGTTTTTCGAGCGCGGCGTTCAGATTGGTCACGTACGCGTTGTGATGCTTGCCGTGGTGAATCTCCATCGTCTGCTTGTCGATGTGGGGCTCGAGCGCGTCTGATGGATAGGGCAGCTGCGGAAGCGAGTGAGCCACAAGTGATTGAGCCATTGATGGATCCTCCTTATCGTCCACCTCGATGGGGCGTCCTTCGACAAGCCCAGGACAGCCCTGAGCAACGTCGAAGGGCCGCAGTAGTACCGAACCAACAGATCGTACTTCCGGAGAGATTTGAGGGCAAGCGGTCGCGGCGGCGGCGGCACGATTGAACGCAGAGGCCGCAGAGGACGCAAAGGAAGGAAAGTACTGGACGCGCTAGGTGATCGACAACATCCGATCGAGCGCGACTTTCGACCAATATTTGCGGTCGTCGGGAACCACAATCCGATTGTGAACTTCGCCGTCCACGAGTCCTTCGAGCGTCCACAGCAGGTGGTTCGGCGACACGCGAAACATCGTCGAGCACAGGCAGCCGAACTGGTCGAGTGAGAACACCGTTCGTTCGGGCGCGACCTCGCGCGCGAGCCGCTCCACCAGGTGAATCTCGGTCCCGACGGCCCACACCGAACCGGAGGGGCTTTCAGTCACGGCCTTGAGGATGTACTCCGTGGATCCAGAATCGTCTGCGGCCTGAACCACCTCCCACGTCACTTCGGGATGAACGATCACACGAATGCCGGGATGCTGCGCCCGAATGTTCTCGATCTGCCGGACCGTGAACCGGGTGTGGACGGAGCAATGGCCCTTCCACAAGATCATGCGCGCGCGCTTGACGGCTTCGGGTTCGAGACCGCCCCAGATCTCGTTCGGATCCCAAACCACCATCTGATCGAGCGGCACACCGAGCTTGTACGCGGTGTTGCGCCCCAGATGCTGATCGGGCAGAAACACAATCCGTTCGCCACGCTCCCACGCCCACCGCAGGGTGGCGGCGGCGTTCGACGAGGTGCACACGACGCCGCCGTGCTCGCCGACGAAGGCTTTGATCGACGCCGCCGAGTTGATGTAGGTGACCGGAACGATGCCTTTGGCGCTTCCGAGCATCTGCT
>QHWF01000144.1 GCA_003222455.1 Acidobacteriota bacterium | reverse complement strand
GCGCGCCTGGACGCTCTCGGCTGATCCACGGAACTGATCCTCGAACGCGAGGTATCGGTAGTCCGAGAGTGCTGACTGTTGATTCCTGATTGTTGATTGCTGGTGGATTGTTGATTGATCGCTGATGGCCGAATGATTGCTGCTGGCCGATGACGTGGGTGCGCTGCGCTTCCCGGGTCCGACAGCGGCCAGGGCGCGGTGCATCACGTTTACCTGCGTTCTCAATTCGTCTGTGCTGCTCGCCACGGCCTGTTCCAGGCGTTCGAGCCGCGCGCCGATGTCGCCCCCGATCTGTCGATCGCTGCTCTCGACAAACGCGGTGATCTGCTGCAGGAACACGATGAGCGCCGCGGCGAGGCGATCGAAGTCTTCGCGCGACAGCGGGCGGCCGCCGAGGTTGACAATGGTCTGGTCGAGGGCGGTGAGCGCATGGTTGTAGCGCGCCTCTGCTTCGAGCCGTTCGTGCCGGATCCTGTCCACGTCGCTGCCGCTCATGCTAGACTTCCATTGGTCATACGTGTCCAAACGCGCCATTATCACCGGAGTCACCGGACAAGACGGATCCTACCTCGCGGAATTGCTGCTCTCGAAGGGATACGAGGTCGTCGGCGCGGTGCGGCGGGCGAGCGCGCCCAACTTCTGGCGCATCCAGCATCTCCTCGATCGCATCACCATCAAACCCGCCGACCTCCTCGATCAGCTGTCGATCATCCGGCTCGTGGAGGAAGTGCGGCCGCACGAGCTCTATAACCTGGCTGCGATGTCGTTCGTCCCTGCGTCGTGGGACCAGCCGATGCTGACCGGCGAGTTCAACGCGCAGGGCGTCACGCGCGTGCTCGAGGCCATCCGCCACGTCGATCCCTCGATCCGCCTCTATCAGGCCTCGTCGAGCGAGATGTTCGGCAAGGTCCGGCAGGTTCCGCAGAACGAGCTCACACCGTTCTACCCCCGCAGCCCGTACGGCGTGTCGAAAGTGTTCGCCCACTACATTACGGTGAACTACCGCGAAAGCTACGATCTGTTCGCGGTCTCGGGCATGCTCTTCAACCACGAGTCGCCGCGGCGCGGACTCGAATTCGTCACGCGCAAGGTGACCGAGGGCGTCGCCCGCATCAAGCTCGGACGCGCCGACAAACTGTCGCTCGGCAACCTCGACGCATCGCGCGACTGGGGATTCGCCGGCGATTACGTCAAAGCCATGTGGCTGATGCTCCAGCAGGATCGGCCCGACGACTACGTGATCGCCACCGGCATCAGCCACTCGGTCCGCGATCTCGTCCAGGTCGCCTTCGGCCACGCCGGCCTGGACTGGCAGAAGTACATCAAGACCGACTCGACTCTGATTCGGCCCGCGGAGGTCGAGCACTTGATCGGCGACAGCTCGAAAGCGCGTTCAGAGCTGGGCTGGGGGCCGTCGGTCGATTTCCCCGGACTCATCAGGATGATGGTCGACGCCGATCTGGAACGGGTGGCTGCCGCCCCGCAGTCGGCCGATCGACTGTCCACGCTCTGACGCGAATGATACCCAGACAAGAGACCCTCCTTCCCGCCCTGCTGCATCGCATCGAATCGCGGGCTGCACGCGTCGGCGTCATCGGGCTGGGCTATGTCGGTCTGCCGCTTGCCGTCGAATTCGCGCAGAACGGGTTCGAGGTCACCGGCTTTGACGTCGACACCGACAAGGCGTCGCAGATCAACGCCGGGCAGAGCTACATTCCGGACGTGCGCGGATCGGACGTCGCGACCGCGGTCCGGGCCGGGAAGTTGCGCGCGACCACCGCCATGTCCGACCTGAGCGCGATGGATGCCATCGACATCTGCGTCCCGACGCCGCTCAGAAAGACCAGGGATCCTGACCTGTCGTACATCGTGCGGGCCGTCGAAGCGGTCGCGGCGACGCTCAGGCCCGGGCAGCTCGTCATCCTCGAGTCCACGACCTATCCGGGCACCACCGACGAAGTCGTGCAACCGATGCTCGAAGCGAAGGGGCTGAAGGCGGACATCGATTTCTTCCTCGCGTTTTCGCCCGAGCGCGTCGACCCGGGGAATGCGCAGTTCACCACCCGCAATATTCCAAAAATCGTCGGCGGTGTCGGCGCCGCCAGCACCGAGGCCGCGTGCGCGCTGTACCGCGCAACGGTCCAGCACGTCGTGCCGGTCAGCTCCACGCGCGTCGCGGAAATGGTCAAGCTGCTGGAGAACACGTTCCGGGCGGTCAACATCGGGCTGGTCAACGAAATTGCGCTGATGTCGCACAAGATGAACATCGACGTGTGGGAAGTGATCGATGCCGCCGGGACGAAGCCGTTCGGCTTCATGCCGTTCTATCCCGGTCCCGGCCTGGGCGGCCACTGCATTCCGATCGATCCGTTCTATCTGTCGTGGAAAGCGCGCCAGAACGGGTTCGAGTGCCGCTTCATCGAGCTGGCCGGCCACATCAACTCGTCGATGCCGCATTACGTCGTGCAACGGGTGGCTGACGCGCTGAACACGGCCCGGAAAGCGATCAACGGCTCGCGGGTGCACCTGATCGGCGTGGCGTACAAACGCGACGTGAACGACGTCCGCGAGTCGCCGGCGCTCGACGTCATGGAGCTGCTTGGACGAAGAGGCGCGGACATCACGTATTCCGACCCCTGGGTGCCGACGATCGTGCACGACGGGCGGCTGCTGACGTCGGTCGATCTGCCGGAGGCGCTGCGGACAGAGCCCGATTGTGCGGTGATCTGCACCAATCATTCGGGGTTCGACTACGGCGCGCTCGTCAACAGCGGCACGCTCATCGTCGATACGCGGAACGCGCTCAAGGCGCACGACGCGCCGACGATCTTCAGGCTGTAGCCAGACTCGGTCCCGAGCTAACGTCACGATTGAACGCAGAGGCCGCAAAGGACGCAAAGAAAGACAGTATTTCTTGGCGGCCTTCGCGGCCTTTGCGTTCCAGGGTGGGTCAGTCCGGCTTTAGCCGGACCGGGGCTCGGTCCTACGAGGCGTTGCGGTGCCGCCGGCTCATGAGCGTGCGCATCACCTTCTGATCGAAGGACCGCAGGCCCACCAGCGACCGGACAAATCCCCACGCCTCAGCTCTTCGCCGCCACAGCACGCGCGCGGCACGCGCGGTGGCCATCTTGTGCAGCGGAAAGTACCCGAGCTCCGCCAACGACAGCAGGCCCCAGAACAGGAAGTCGGTCTGGACGCCGCCGGGGGCGAGGTCGATGCGAATCCGCATGGAGATGTGGACGAACGCCACGACGTGCTTGTCGATGGCGTCGGCGAGCACGGCCTCCCGGATTCGCACGATCCCGGCGCGTTCCGCGGGCGGGGCCGGCAGGCGGTTGACCGTGCGCTTCCGGAAATCGAGGACCCAGTAGGGCATCGGATCCGACGGCGCGAAGAACACCATGGGTCGCTTCAGGACCAGTGCAATCATCGGTGGCAGCGACTTGACGAACCCGCCGAAGTATCGCTCGAACTGGTCGAACGTGAGCGTGATCGCACGCTCCCCGGCCTCTTCCTGCTCGATCTTCGGCGCGACACGCTCCGCGAGACGATCCAGCCACCGGTCCTGCTTTTCGTAATAGTCGTTCACCCCGAGCTGAAACCCGCCATCCGAGCTCCAGGTGTCGCCCGGTACCATCAGGACCGTCTTCGTCGCGGCCCCGATATCGGACGCCGCGGCGGCGGCAGCCACTTCAGGGGGCCGCACCGCGTATACATTGCACTGGCGGCTTTCGGGGTGCAGAAAGGCCACCATGCTCGCGAACGGGATCGCGTACGTCGGCCGCAACTCGCGCAAGGCGTCGATGAACGTTTCGAGAAAATCCTCCCGCGTCATCAACTTCGCGTCAGCCGGATCGGCGATGTCGTAGCAGTTCGGGTACGCCTGCGCGAATGAATGGCTCTTGAACAGGAATGCCGGCGCGCCGAACGCCTTCAGCATCGGCCTGATCGCAGCGCCTTTGATCTTGCAGTCGTTGAAGTCGGCGAGCACGATGCCCTCGCGCTCCACGACCACCGCGCTGTCGTCGGGGCCGTATTGATACGAGGCCAGCCGGGTGCCGCTATCGAATGTGACGATCTCGCCGTGTGGCAGCTCGGTGACGTCCTTGAAGCCGATCGCATCGAGCTCATGCCGCATCACATCGACGCCGAATCGGGGAATGAGCACTCTCGCGCGCTTCGAAATGCGGCGGAGCGAGGGATAGTGGAAGTGATCGAAATGATGGTGCGACAGGTACACGTAATCGGGCTCGAGAAATTCCTGTCGAATCTCCTTGTTCGGCGGAAAATGCCACCACGACCGCCAGTAACAGGACCCCGACAGCCACGGATCGACCAGGATCCGTTCGCTTCCCGTGTCGATGAACAAACAGGCGTGCCCGATGACGGTAAATTTCATCGTCCTGGATTATGGATCGTTTGAAAGTCGATCGTTGAGAGCGGCGCGACGCGTCCATTCGTTGGGCTCGGCGTCGGACCGCACCGGCAGATCGTTCGTGTCGATGCGCGGCAGCGTGAGCAGTTCGTTGCGGGTGATGCGCGCGAGGTCGGGCTGCGTCGTACACGCAAGGCGGCACCGGCGGGAGCGAAGCAACTCGAGGCTGTCGTTGTCGTAATCGCCGTTCGCGTAGCAGAAGGCGAAGCGATGCCGCGGCAATCCAACCGCATCGAGCACTCGCAGCGCGCCGTCGATCTCCGTTTCCTGTTCATGGCGCGACAGGGTCGGAAGCCTCAGATGCCGATCGGCGTGGGCGCCGATACTCATGCCGGCCTGATGCATTTCACGTACGGCATCGACGCTCATGTACAGCTCGGCGGCCACCGCACGCTCGTCCGCCGACACCAGCCCGCGGAACAAATCGTCGATGAGCGGCCGTCGAACGCGTTCGGGCAGGGCATGTTGCAGCATACGCTTCACGTATGCCACGGCAGGCGCATCCCATCGCGACGGGATCCACCATTGCCTCCGATATTCCGCCCGCGACACCCCTCCGGTTTCCGCCTCCCGGTCGACGGCGCGGTCGATGGCGGTGATGACCGGCTCGATGTCGCGGCTCACCGCCAGTATCAGCTGGATCTTGTTGATGTCGAGCACGCGACCGTCGATCATCGAGGACGCGGCCGGAAAAAACGCCGCCGGCGTGCGCGTCTCGCACAGCATCGGGAACACAATCTCCCGCTGTACGGCGTAACCATCGTCGAACGTCAGCACGACGGGACGGGGTGCCAGCGAACGCAGGCCTTCGGCGGCATCCGCGAGATCGAACAGGTTGACGGGTGTGTAATGCGCGCGGATGTATTCCAGCTGGCCGCGGAACGCCTCCACGTCGAGGCCCTTCAGCGTCGCGGCGAGCCCGCTGGCGGGTCGCACGACGTGGTACATGACGATCGTTGCGGTGGGCCCGCCGCTGCCGGTGAGGCTTCTCATGACTGACGTCCGCTAGGAGCGTGTCTGACAAACAAGAACACGCTCCGAGTAGGCCGGCTTCGCCGGCGAAAAACCGCCATAAATCAAAGATCACTGCGCGCGTAGCGCGCCTACTAGGAGCCCGTTCACCATTATTCGGACGGGCTCCCAGTGCGGTGCATCTCGCGCACGATCGGCAGCATCGCGACGACCGGATTGACGGCGGGCACGGGGACGATTGACGCCGTCTGATCGGTCGCGACCCTTGGCAAGCGCCGGACCAGGATGCGGAGCCCGGGGGTTGCCGCCTGAAGCATGGCGCTGAGCGCTTCGCCAGCCGCCTTGGCGGTGCTGTACTCGATCAGGTCGCGGGACCATTCATCCAATGCCACCGACGACGGATAGAACACGTCGAGGGAGCCGGTCGCGGCTGCCGCGCAGGCGTTCGCGAACCCGGTCACGTAGAACGCCGCGAAACGCTGAAAGAGCGCGGTGTCGAACGGCTCGCGACGCCGCGCGAAAATCCTGGGCGTCGCGAAATAGTAAAGGTGCGTCGCGCCAAAGCGGGCCGAGGCGCGGGCAAGCCGCTCGATCGGATCCGTGACGATGTCGAAACGCAGCGTGTCGATCCGCCGGCCTGAGCGCCGCGCGTCGCGTCGCAGAGCAGCGACTTCAGCCGCGCCCGACACGAAGGTCACCAGCGGTATCCCACCGCCGCCCGCAACGAGCAGTGCTGTGGCGGCGCCAAGCCCGCGCGATCCGCCGACGATGAGCGCGCGTTGACCGGCGAACTCGTCCGGCTGCACATGGGCGGCGACCGCTTCAATCCCGGGCAGCGGCGCGGGCTGCGGTCTCCAGAACGCGTCGATCGTTCCACGGAGGCATGGGCTCATGATCTCGACCCGCACGAGACCGAACCGCGCGTCCGTCCGGGCGACGCGCCAGGTCAGATGCTTCGCCCCGGCATGCCCCGTAATGTGGAGATCGACGGCCGACAGCAGCGCATCGCGGCCGGGGCACTCCATGCCGATGAGTCGTGAGACGACGGCGATGGCGGCAACCGCGTCGGCGCCGAACGTCCGGGCCGCATGAGGAAAGGCACGCCGGATTTCGCGCGTACCCGGGAACGCGATGGCGCCGTGTGCGTTCGCCATCCCTGCCCAGGGGCGCACACGAGGCGTTCTCCTCGCGCGCTGGTGGACTCGACCGATGGAGGCGGGCCACGATTCCGCGCCGGGATCGGCCGCTGCCGGCTGGATCGCGATGTCGACCAACGGGGCGCCCGCGTCGATGGTCAGCGCCAGACGATCGCCGCCGGTCCGTTCAACGGCAATCGAATCGCCAGGCAGCGCCGGGCGTCGAAACCCGGCCGATATCGTCCACCCCTTCGCTGCCGGGCCGCGTCTGACGTGCGCGTCGAGGGCGCGCAGCAGGAGATGCATCCCGTGCACGATCGGCTCACCGGCGGCGACTCGTCGCGAGGCGATCGGATCCAGGTGCAGCGGATTGAAGTCGCCCGACAAGCGTGCGAACGCGCGTTGATCGGCCAGCGTGAACTGCAGCGTCGCGATCGTCATGAAGAAGGCCACCGCACGCGATTGGGGCGATCCTGGTCCGCGTCGCCTTTGAAGAGCACCTCGGTCTGCGGACCCTTCCACGAGAACCACAGCCGGATGTTGCGGCGCTCAAACGGTTCGAAATGGTCCGGAACGATGTCGGGACCATCCGGATCGATGCGCCAGAATCCCGCGCGTTCGAAGGCGTCGCCGTCGATTCCGATGTTGTACGCATCCGCATACTCGGCATCGAGCTCCTCGAGGAGCATCTCCACGACCGTACCCGTGCGAGCGATCATCTCACCCGCCCCGACAAGGTCCACGACACGCAGTGCGCGCCGGCCGGCGTGTTCGGCTGTTCGCGCCGCCATCAGACCGACCGGTGTGCCGGCGTCCAGGAGCGCAATCACCGTGTACGCGTAGATCGGATGTCGAGCGTAGCGCGTCCGAAAGTACTCGGCCGTCTTCCGAGGGGAACCAGGCGAGGTCAACCGAATTGCGTCGAATTCGTCGTCTCTCGTCAACCGGCGCGCCGTCAGCGGCGTGCCGGTCACGCTGGGCGGAGAGGTCCGCGGCGTCACGGTGGCCAGCTCGAGCGATTGATGAGCGTGATTGACACGCACGTAGTGCTGAAGCTCGCCCACGCGATAGCCGAGCGCCTTGTAGATCGGAGCGGTCGCGGGATTCAGGCCGATCGCTCCGATCGCCACATGCGGCTCCGTCTTCGCCAGATACTGCAGCAACAACAGTCCGAGACCGGGCCGCGTCGAATCGCTGCGTCGGCATGTAGCCGAGAATACCGAGCACCGACCGATCCCGTGCTCGGCGCGCGACGATGAACGAATAGCCGCGGCCATCCGGATCCCGGTGCTGCCAGTCGAGCAATGGCCGGCACGTTGCAAGCGCGTGGCCCGGCGCCCAGTACGTGTCGATGAACCCGACCACATCGTCGATGTCTCGGTCGCCGCATCGGCCCACGCGGACGTCCATGTTCCCGTGTACGACGTTCAACGGAGCATACCTGCTTGACACTTGCTTCGACGCAGCGATAATCGCACGCTGTGTTCGAATCGCGACAAATATGAGACCACCCCTGAAGATCCTTCATCTATCGTCCTTCGTCGGAAACATTGGCGACAACGCGAGTCATATCGGTTTCCACACGATCCTGTCGCGGTTCTTTCCCGACGGATACCAGATCACGCAACTCGAAGTGAGGAAGTCGTACGGCATCTATACCCTGCAGGACCGCTGGTGTTTCGACGACCGCTTTGCCGCGCTGGCGAATCAGCACGACCTTCTGGTGATCGGCGGCGGGGTGTTTCTGAATTTCTGGATAAAGAACAGCGTGACGGGCACGACGCTCGACATCAGCGCAGACGTCTGGGCGAAAATCAAAACGCCAATCCTGATCACCAGCGTCGGATGCGTGCCGAATTCGGAGATTCCAGACGGGAACGTCGACAAGTTCAGGAATTTTCTCGACCTGCTGCTCGCGAGCCGGAATACGGTATTGGCCGTTCGCAATGACGGCTCGAAAGGCGTATTGGCTGAGTACGTCGGGAAGTCGTATGCAGACAGGCTTCCCGAGGTCCTGGACAGCGCGTTCTTTTTCAACACATCGGAGAATCCCTATCACGCCCTGCCCAGGAAATACATTGCCGTGAACGTGACGCTCGATCAAATCCGGGCGCGCTGGGGCACGATCCAGGTCGACGAAGAGATTTATTACGACGAGCTTCAAAAAGTCATGACGCACCTGCTGACGAACACGGATTTCGATTTGGTGTTTGTCCCGCACATTTACACCGACCATCTGGCGATCGCCAGGGCCTTGAGTGGAATGAACGACTTCCATGTCAGGAGCAGGATTCAGATTGCGCCCTATGCTCAGGGGGACGCCGGATGCAAGCTGTTGTTTTCGGTGTACAAAGCGAGCGGCCTGGTCGTCGGCACCCGGTTCCACTCGAATGTCTGCAGTCTTGCGATGGATGTTCCGGGCATAGGCCTTGTGGCTCTGGACACGGTGAAGAACATGTATGACGGCCTTCACTTGTCCGATCGTTACGTGCGCCTCGACAGACGATTCGGCGACGATCTGATTGCCAAGATTCGTGCGGCCTTCGAGAACAGAACAGATCTGATACAGACCTCGAAGCGGGAATGCGACGTAAAACGCGCGCAGACGATCGACATGTACGACCGTTTCTTTTCCCAGCTCGGGCTCCGATAGATCACGGTCAGACCTTGCGGCCTCCACGTTTCGCCGTCGCGCTCATTTCGACGATCGTCGCGTGCGTCGCGGCTGAAGGCGCCACGCGTCTGATCGACGGCTACAAGCTCTGGTCGCTCAGGCTCGTCGCCGTCCGGCCGCGCCTCGCGCGCACGACGGCTCTCGACAAATGGCTGGATCCTCGTCGCGCCGAGGCTTACGTGTCGGTCCTGCCGGTCGCCGACGGCGTCGACCGCAGCTGGTTCGGCCTCGACCCCGAGCAGCGACCGCCGACGCCGGTGGACCCTGAGCTCGAACGGCGGTATTGGTCGCTTCGCGGCCACGAGCTCCCGTCGGTCTACGAATGGAATCTTCAGTTCATTCGCAATGTGCTCTGCCGCGGCGACCGCTCCGCCCATGCGTATCTCGCCGGGCA
>QHWF01000143.1 GCA_003222455.1 Acidobacteriota bacterium | reverse complement strand
GGCGTGATCAACCACGTTTCATGGGGCATTCAACCCTGGGATACCGAAAAGGTGAAAGGCGAGCTCGAGCGCCGCGGCCTGAAGCCGCGGCCGGACATGGTCGGCGAGAACTTCAAGAGCTTTCACGTGACCGATCCCGACGGGTGGGACCTTCAGATCAGCAATAAAACGAAAGAAGTCTGAAGCTGAAACCTGAAATCTGAAATCTGAAATTCT
>QHWF01000142.1 GCA_003222455.1 Acidobacteriota bacterium | reverse complement strand
TCAAGGATGGAAGCCATCAGATCAGCGCGAGCGGTCCGGTCTATCGAGGGCCCGGCGCGCCCGCCACCGGGCCGATGCATCACTACACGTTCGAAATCTACGCGCTCGATACGAAGCTGGATGTGCCGGCGGCAGCGGACGCGTTCGAGACGCGCACGAACGTGATGAAAGCGATGCAGGGACATATCATCGGAAAAGCCGTCTACATGGGACTCTTCCATCGTCCACAGTAGAACGCGTTCCCGTACTCCAGGTGATTCACGCGGCATGAGTTGCCTTCCGCGCCGGCGCGCGCGAGAAGAAACGATAGAGGAGCCACGCGTCGATCGCGATCACCGCGGCCATCACGCCAAAGGCGCCGCGGCTGTCGATCACGTGCAGCGTCCGGAACAACGCTGAGATGCCGAACGAGACGACCCACGCGTCGAAACTCATACAGACGCGCCGGAATGTTTCCGCGCGGACACGGTTGATCGCCACCGCGCCGAGCGGTACGCCGGCGATCACGCCGGGAACGATCCACGGCAGCAGGCCGAGGCTGTCTCGGACGAACAGGCCCGCGATGAGGTACGCGAATGCAGTGAGGATGGATTCGGTCAGTCGCACGATGCCGAGCGCCGCGCGAAACTCGTCCTTCGAGAGCCCCTGATTGTTCAGCGCGACCGCCAGCGGCGGACCGGAGATTGTCGTCACCGCGTAGAGGACGCCCAGTCCGCTCCCGAACACGAGGCCCGCGGTTCGTTCGGCGCGGATCGGGCGCCGATATCCTGCCGCCTGCACCAGGATCAGCGGCAGCAGCACGATGTAGGTGGCCAGCTTCAGCCAGTCGGGGCTGACCGTCGAAATAATCAACGTGCCGAGCAGCACGCCGGGCGCAAGGCCGATTCCGAGCGGCACCACGCGCCTCCAGACCTGCGGCAGAGCCGCGCGGTTTACCCACACCACAGAGGCATTCAGGGCAAGTTCCAGCAACACGAGCGCAGGATTGAGCGCCCGATTGCTCAGGAACAGGAGTGCGAGCGGGACGGTGATCGACGAAAAACCATAACCGAGGGCACCGTTGACGAACGCGGCCCCGAGCGTGATGACGACGAGCGCTGTATGGTGATCCATGCTCCTTCGGTGAACGGTCGAGATCCAATCTACAATGCGTCACGAAGGAGCGCCACATGCGTCTGCGGCTAGCTGTCCTGTTCGTTGCGGTCTTCGTGCTGTAGATCTGTCTGGACGGCCGGGCGCAGACCAGCGCGCCGACCGTCAGCGGCGCACACCGGTTCGAGAAGGTGACCGAGACTATTGCGTGACGTGATCACGCAGGTCACCGCGTTGCGCACGCAGGGGCTGTCGGCGGACGATGCCGCGCAGAAAGTCGATGTGACGGCCTGCCGGAACGAGTTTGCTTCAATCCGTGGGGTCGGGATCGACGTTGCCGCAGTGCGGCGGATCTATCACCTCGCCGAGCATCCGGAACACTGACAGCAAGAACGTATTTGTGCAGTGTCAGGTAACGAAGCTTCGCCTCAAACCGCCGAGTAAAAAGAAGACTCGGCGGCGCGGCGAATCTTCGTTACTAGGCCGACACGTTCCTGAAATTACGGTTTTCAGGGCGCCGGCTTCAGGATTGTTCATCGGTCTGGCGCCAGGGTGTGTGTTGTCAGCTAGTTGGCGGCGGCATGCGGGGTGCAAGTCGAGACCGAATGCCTCAACGTCCACGGATCGTGATCGCGTTACCGGATGTCGCGGAGAGCGGCGCCGTTGCCGATTGGCTGACGGAGGAAGGCTTCGAGTGTGTCAGACGTCCCAGCGTGAAGGGCGCGGCCGGGGAGATGCAGTCTCGGCCATTCGATCTGCTCATTGCCGACGCGACGTTCGCATTCGGCGAAGGACTGCATCGAATGGGGCGCAGCCGCAACCCCGTCACGCCGACGGTCGTCGTGGGCGATGCCCTGGCGGGAGAACAGTGCGAGACGGCGAGCTGGGCGATGTATGTCGCCCGTCCCATCGATTACGCGCTGCTGATCTGCACCGTGTCGATGGCGATCATCGACGGCCGTCCGATTCGGCGGTCTGAACGCAAGCTGGTGAACCGGTTCGCGGCGATCGTGAACGGCATGCCCGCTCACATTATCGACATCAGCAACGAAGGTGTGCGGCTGGAGTTGCCGCGCGAGCGGCATGCGGTTCCGCCGCCGTACTTCACGGTCCGTGTACCGCTCATCGGAGTGGGCGTCACGGTGCAGCGCATGTGGGCACGGCCATCGCGCAGCCACGACAGATCGGAGGTCACCTGGTGCGGCGGAGCGCTTGCTGAAAATCCGGCGCGAGCCGAGGGAGGATGGCGGGCGTTCGTCGACACGCTGCCGAACGCCGGCGCACCGGGGGCCGACTCAATCCGTATTCAGTAGGGTACGGCAGCGAGAACCACGACGAACACGAAAGCCCTGGCTCGGCACGCTCTCATCATGCGTCCTCCGCCATCAGTCTGCGATCCGCAATCTGAAATCTGAAATCTGCAATCTACAATCTCGCAAAGCAATACAGCCAGCTCCGAGTGCGAAGATAGATGCGTCCGTCCGAGATCGCCGGTGTCGCGTAGATATCGTCGGCGAGATCGTTGACCGCAATCGGTTCGAGGCTTCCGCCCTGCGGCAGCACGACGACTTTGCCTGTCTCGCTCAGCATGAACACCTTGCCGTCCGCGGCCACCGGCGACGCATAGTAATGATCGATCGCGCCCTTCAACCGCCCCTGCCCGAGCTCGGCGCCCGACTCCGGATTGAGCACGGTGACGATGCCTCCGTCGTTCACCATGTAGAGCACGTCGCGGTACACGAGGGGCGAGGGCAGCTGCGGCACCGCTTTGTGGTACTTCCAGCGCACATTCGTGTCGGTCATGTCGCCGCGGCCGCCGAGACGGATGGCCAGCAGGCCGTTTTCGCTCGCCATCGCCGCACGATAGTAGTCCCACTCACTCGCGGAGATCGCGCCGTTCGAATCGAGATCGATCCAGGAACGGCTGGCGCCGTTCGGCATGCTCGACAGCTTGACGACGCCGGCCTCGGCATACTCTCGCGTGATTTCGTCGAACGTCGGAATGGTCGGGTGGGCGCCAGGCTGGTTCTGGGGCGTCCCGAAGCCGTTGATGTACAGCGTGTCGCCGCTGACGACGGGCGTGGACTTGAGCTCGAACGACAGGCCGCGGACCCACCAGATCTTCTCTCCCGTGGACGCGGAATAGGCCGTCAGCAGGAACGAGCCGGGCACGATCACCTGCGCCGGCCCGCCGGCAGGTTTGAAGAGAATCGGCGTCGAGTGGCCGCTGTGCGCCTCCGGCCGCGGCGTCTGCCAGCGGGTGCGTCCGTCACGTTGTGCCACCGCGACGACGAATGAGTTGGTGTTCTGATCGCACACCAGGACAACGAGGTCGTCGACCAGCACGGGCGAGGCGCCCATGCCGTACAGGTTGTTGAACGGCCCCAGCGGCACGCGCCACCGCTCGTGCCCGTCGACGTCGTACGAGAGCAGACCAAAATCCGCGAAGAACACGTACACGTTCACGCCGTCCGTCGCCGGTGTCGGGCCGGCCGGCCCGTTGCGCGTATCGAGCTTCTCGACGCGCGGCCGCGGCGCCTCCTGTTCCCACAGGATTCGTCCACTGCGCCGATCCAGGCCGATGGTCACGAGACGATCGCCGCGCGTGCCCGTGAGAAAGATCCGATCGCGTGTGAGCGCGGGCGAGGAATGTCCGAACGGCAGCGCCGTTTTCCAGACGACGTTTTTCGCCGGACCGAGTTCGGCCGGCAGATGCGTGCTGACGGAGACGCCGGATCCGTTCGGTCCCCGGAATCGGGACCAGGCTTCGGAATCCGGGGCGTCGGCGGCAGGACCGGCCATCATGAGGAGCATCGTCGCCAGGATGAGGGGCATGAATGCAGGATACCCGAAAAACTATCGTAAACTGCGGGTATGCAGCTGCGCGTCGCGCGCGTATGTCTCGATTGCGATGAAGTCCATGATGCGCAGAAGTGTCCCGTCTGCGCGTCGGAATCGTTTGCCTTCCTGACGCGCTGGGTGCCGGCTGACGAGCGGCGCGGCAATCGCGCTGCTTTGCAGCGCACGATGCCCGAACCTGGCGGCTCGGCCGGGAGGGCACGATGGGTGAAGCGTGGGGTTGGCGGAGTCGCCGTGCTTGCAGCCGCCCATTGGCTCTGGCAGGCCACCCGGCCGGCGAATCCGACGGTCGCGTCTCGCAGCGACGCGCCACCGCGGCGCTCCTAGCAGCGTGCACGCAAAGGACCAGCCTTCGCTCGATGGCGGCGAGCTACGGCTTGGCAAGCGCGAAGGCCCTCTGCGTTCGATCGTGACGTGCACTCTGGACGTGATGCCAATTCACCGTCGGTGACGTTCGCGGCCGGTGCGACCAGCCGCACGTTCAGCGTCCGCGCAACGAAAGTGGCGGCACCGGTTACGGTCACGATCAACGACACCATTCCCCCTCAGACGTCAGGCACCCGGTCGGCGAGCTCTTGCAGCCAGACAGCCGCCTCCGCGTCGGCCGGCGCACGCCAATCGCTGCGCGGCGAAAGGGAGCCTCCAGATCCCACCTTCGGACCGTTCGGCAGACACGAGCGCTTGAACTGACTCAGCTCGAAAAACCGGCGGAGGAAGATCCCGAGCCAGTGCTTGATGACCAGAAGGGAGTACTCGCCGCCCCAGGCGTGGCGCGCGAGAAACGCGATCTTGCTGGGACGGAAGCCGTATCGACTGACGTAGTACAGATTGAAATCCTGCAGCGCGAACGGTCCGATCACTTCCTCGGTATGTTGCACCGGCTGCGATCCACGCTCGGCTGCGCCAGGCACGAGCTCCGGCGAAATCCTGGTGTCGAGAATCGACTGCAGGACGCTGCACACCTCCGGCTCGAACTGCCCGGTCGCGATGGCCCATCGAATCAGGTGCTGAATCAACGTCTTCGGGACCGACGCATTCACGGCGTAGTGCGACATGTGATCGCCGACACCGTAGGTGCACCAACCGAGCGCGAGCTCGCTCAGATCGCCGGTGCCGACGACCAGGGCGTTGTGGGAGTTGGCGAGCCGAAAGAGGTGTGACGTGCGCTCGCCCGCCTGCACGTTCTCGAACGTGATGTCGTAGACCGGCTCGCCGCGCGCAAACGGATGCTCGATATCCTTCAGCATCTGCCGGCACGATGGCTCGATGTCGATCTCGCTGCTCGTCACGCCGAGCGTCCGCATCAACGCGATGGCATTGGCTCGCGTCGTCTCGCTGGTGGCGAATCCAGGCATCGTATAGGCCAGCACGTTCGTCCGCGGGAGCGACAGCCGCTCCATGGCCTTGGTGGAGACGATCAGCGCATGGGTGGAGTCGAGCCCGCCGGAGATGCCGATCACCACTTTCGTGATTCCCGTCGCGCTCAGGCGCTTGGCGAGACCTTGCACCTGGATGTTGTAGGCCTCGAAGCACCGATCGTCCCGCGCCGCGGGATCGCTCGGCACGTAGGGAAACCGCTCGACCGTTCGGTTCAGCGCGACGCGCCCCGCCGGAACCTGGAGCTCCAGCGCGATCTGACGGACCTGACGCACGCGGTCGCGGTGCTCGCGCGCGCAGTCATTGAAACTGGTCATCCGCATGCGCTCCTGGACGAGACGATCCAGGTCGACGTCGGCGACGATCAACTGTTCTTCGGCGGCAAAGCGGCTCGATTCGGCGAGCAGATCGTGGTTCTCGAAAATCATGGCGTGGCCGTCCCAGGCGAGATCCGTCGTCGATTCTCCCGGACCCGCCGCGGCGTACAGATAGGCGGCCACGCACCGGCCGGACTGCGACGCGCACAGGCTCCGCCGATATTCGGCCTTGCCAATCGTGATGTTGCTCGCCGAGAGATTCAGCAGGACGGTCGCGCCGGCGAACGCGGCATATGTGCTCGGCGGGATTGGCGCCCAGAGATCCTCGCAAATCTCCACGGCGACCTGGAAGCCCGGGACGTTGGTCACGTCGTACACGAGATCGTTGCCGAACGGCACGCGCTGACCGAGCAACGAGACCTCGCTCAGGACGGCGTCGGGGCCTGCGGTGAACTGCCGCTTCTCGTAGAACTCGCGGTAATTCGGCAGGTATGTCTTGGCTGTGACGCCGAGGATACGCCCACGGTAGATCGCTATCGCACAGTTGAACAGTTTCCCGTCGAAACGCAGCGGCGCGCCCACGACGAGTATGGGGCCGAGGTCGCGGCTCGACGCGACGACTTCGCCGATGGCCGTCACGGTCGCCTCGAGCAGCGCGTCCTGATGGAACAGGTCTTCATTGGAGTAGGCGGAGAGGCCGAGCTCGGGAAAGAGCGCAATCGCCGCGTTCGCTTCCGCGGCACGGTTCGCCAGCGAAATGGTGCGGGCCGCGTTGTACCGCGGCTCTGCCACGTGGACGGCTGGAATGCAGACCGCCGCCCGGATGAATCCGTGCGAGTAGATGGAGTCGAACACGGCCCCGATCATGGCATGTTTTGCCTGTGCACAACCGCATGGCATACGATTGAATTCCTGAACAGCCGCCTGCGTGAAGAGCCGATGACCGGACCAGCATAGGGACGTCGTCATGCAATTCGTTCAGGATGTCGGGTACGGACTGCGGCTGATGCGCCAGGCGCCTGGTTTCACCATGGCGGTCGTGCTCACGCTCGCCATCGGCATCGGCGCCAATGCAGCCACCTTCAGCATCGTCAACATTCTGGCGCTGACGCCGCTCACGTATAAAGAGCCGGAACGCGTCGCATTTGTGTTCGGATGGAATGCGGAACGGCAGCAGCGGCGTTTCAACGTGCCGCTCGCCGACGCGATGGATATCCGCAGCCAGACGCAAACGCTGGCCGACGTGGCCGCCTATCAGTATTGGAGCGCGAACCTGACCGGCATCGCCGTTCCCGAACGCATTCAGGCATACCGCGTCACCGCCAACACCTTCTCGCTGCTCGGTGTCGACGCGGCACACGGGCGCGCACTCATCGCCGGAGACGGCCGCGCCGATGCCCCAGATGTCGTGGTCCTCAGTCACGGACTGTGGCAGCGGCGATTCGGCGGGTCGTCATCGGTGGTCGGACAGATGGTCACGCTTGACGGGCGTCCGCATACGATTGTCGGAGTCATGCCGGCGCGTTTCGAGTTCCCCGTGTTCAATTTCAAGGGTGAAGCATGGGCGCCGTTCAAGATTGAAACGGCCGCCGGGACACGCGAGTCGTCGCCGTCGATTGTCGCCATTGCGCGGTTGAAGCCGAACGTGAGCTACCGCGAGGCGCAGGCCGAGCT
>QHWF01000141.1 GCA_003222455.1 Acidobacteriota bacterium | reverse complement strand
CACGGCGTCGAGTCGATGATTCGACTCTGTTAGATCGATGAGAATCGGCCGTGCGTCGCGCCGCTCGCCCACGTTCGCTGGCGCATCACGTTTCCGGCCCTGGCCACTGAGGCCGATCTGTCAAAGTCCAACTGAGCTGGCGCACGAAACGAGTGACGTGATGATGTGGAGGCTGCCGATGAGGATGCCGATCGCGACCGTGATGCTCGTATTGATCACCTCGGCGGCCTCCGCCGATCCGTTGACGTGCAGTTTGACGTCGTACAAGGCGACGCCAGGTCTGACGGCTGCGGTGAGCGACAACACGCTGACGGTGACGTGGGACGGAGACAAGGACACCGAGCTGCGCATGCGCCTGGCGATCGTCGCGGGCACGCCAACCATCCGCGAGCTCGCCGTTCGCAAGAAGGGGGGCTCGTGGGCGACGCTGGTCACCAACGTGACGCCGGAGTTCCGCGTCGTCTCCGGGATGCGGCGGATCACCCAGCAGCAGCTGCGACCCGATTCCATCCAGGCCCTCGGCGGCACGGTGAGCCCCAAGGTCATGGAGATGTACAAGAAGGATGACGGGGAGTGGATCGACCAGGCTGTGCGCGAAGGTCAGATCAAGGCGGCGGACGTCGAGCGCTGGAAGTGGGAGGCGTTCTGGGACGCGCCGCTCTACATCGAAGGGAGCGGCGTGCGTCCGCCCACGCACGCGACGTCGATTCCTCCGATGCACGGCATCTTCGGTCAGAAGGCGCTTCCCCGCACGCCTGACGAGATCACGCGCGCCACAGCGCGCTATCACGCAACGACCTGTGAGGTGAAGAGCAACGGAGGCCGTCTCGAGATCACGTTTCCCGGTGTCACTGCGGGGATCTTTGCCGGCCGGCTGCAGTACGACGTGTTCAAGGGAACGAACCTGATTCGTCAGGTCGTGATTGCCAGGACCGATCGGGACAACGTGGCGTTCAAGTACGACGGCGGGCTGATGGGCCTGCCCATCCAGGGGTCCCGCGTGGTCTGGCGCGATCTGGCCGGCCGCTGGCAGGACCAGCGGTTCGGCGGCCAGGTCAACAAGGATCCCGCCACGGTGTGGAGCAGCAATCGTCTGATTGCGGCCTCGATCGGCTGCCGAGCGTCGACGACACGAGCGCCATCATCAACGCCATGAAGCGCGGCGACTACTTCGTCAGCTCCGGCGAGGTACTGATTTCCAGCTATGCGGTCGAAGGCACGGGCGATCAGCGGACCATCCGTGCCGATGTCGAGTGGACGTTTCCGCTCGACTTCGTGGAAGTGGTGTGGGGCGACGGACAGAAGACCGATCGGCAGATCATTTCGACCACCGATCTCCCGGCATTCGGGAAGAAGCACTTTCAGATTCCGTTCAACGCTGCCGGCAGGAAGTGGGTGCGGTTTGCCGCGTGGGATGTGGCGACCAACGGCGCGTTCGTTCAACCGATCAGGCTCACCAGTGCGACGACGAGCACGACGAGGCGCTGAAGCCCGCCTGGGCTCCAGCGCAATGCGCTCGCTGGTCTCTAGAGCGAATCTCACGATCGAACGCAGAAGTCCAACCTTCGCTCGCCAGCGATTCGGCGAGCTTCGGCTTGGCAAGCGCAAAGGACGCAAAGAAATACAGTGTTTCTCAGCGGCCTTCGCGGCCTTTGCGTTCAACGGGGTCAGTTACTCGGACACACTCCTAGAATCGGAACTTCAATCCGAACTGGAACTCACGCGCTCCCGTGGCGGTCGCCTGAATCCGTCCGAACGAGCTCGACGAGAAATCGGTGACCGGCACGCCCAGGTTCACGCGATCGAAGAGATTGAACCCTTCCACACGGATTTCCACCGCCCGGCCGTTGCCGAACGGCACGCGTTTGATGAACGACAGATCGGTGTTGATCATCCCCGGCCCGCGCACCGAATTGCGCGGCGCGCTCCCTGACTGGCCCGCCGGCGCCTTCTGAAATGCCGCCGTATTGAACCACTGAGCGGCGGTTTTCGGACCGGCGTCCGGATCGCCCGCGAGATTCGGGCGGCAGCTCGGCGTCCAGTTGCCGGCGCGCAGACACGGATCGCTGCCATCGTAAATGGTGTAGGGGAAGCCGGACTGCAGCGTCCAGATGCTCGCGACCGCCCAGTTGCCGAGCACGGCCGACGTGACTCCCGTCTGCAGCCACTTCTTGTTCCGGCCGAACGGCAGCTCGTAAATCTCGGACAACACCACTCGATGCCGCGCGTCGAAATCGGAATCGGCGTACTCGGCGTCCACGTCGTTCGTGTCCTGCGGCATCATGATGTAGGTGCGGTTCGTCGCCCCCGAGTGGAACCGCGACGAGGTGTCCCGCGACCGCGACAGGACGTACGACGCCTGGTACTGGAGACCGTTGCTGAACCGGCGCGTCACGCTCGTCTCGAGGCCGTTGTAGTTCGACGTCCCCCAGTTCGACGATCGCAGCACCGACGTGAACCCCGGGAACGGCCGGAACAGGTCCTTGTTGGCCTGCGTCGTCTGGCCGGGCACGTAGATCGGCTGATTCAACTCGCGGAATTGCAGGAGGTTGTAGCCATGGTTGCCCACATAGGCGACCTCGAGGATCGTGTTCCGCATGAATTCCCATTGCGTGTCGACGTTGTACACCACCGAGTACGGCGTGGTGATGTGAGGATCGGTCACGTATAGCTGTCCGACCAGGGGAATGGTGGTCGGCTTGATCGGATCGCTCAGCGACGTGTCGCGGACGACCGGCTGCTGGTAGAACGGATATGACAGGATCTGCTGGAGCGTCAGGTTGTTGCGCAGCTGATTCGTGAACCGTCCGACGCCGCCGCGAAGCGCGAGCTTGCCGTCGCCGCTCACGTCCCAGGAAAAACCGCCGCGCGGCTGCAGGTTCTTCCGGTCCGGGAAATAGGTGCCGTTGCGCGGCAGCCCATTGGTGCCCGCCAGAATCACTTCGGCCTTCCCGCTCTGTGCCGGGCCGGTGGGTGGCTGGTCGATGATGAACGTCGACGTCTGTCCAAGCTTGTCGGTGATCGGACTGTAATAGTCGTAGCGCAAGCCGAGGTTGATCGTGAAATCGTTGCGAACCTTCCAGTCGTCCTGGATGAATGATCCCCAGTTCTGATTGACCATGACCATTCGCGTGCGGCCCTGGCCGTAATCGAACTCCGACGCCTTGCCGAGCAGAAAGTCGGCGAACGAATCGCCGGTGTAGGTGCCGTTGAAGACGAATCGACCGACGACGAAGAAGCCGTTGTCGACGTCTTCGCTCCCCGGGCGCCAGGTGCCGCCGATTCGGATGTTCTGCCGGCCTTTCACCAGCGTCAGCACGTTCGACACCTCGTACTCGGTGATCGTGCTGACGCTCGGGCCCTGGACCGAGTTGCCGATGCCCGAGATGCCGTTGATGGTGATATCGGGCAGGCCGAGGCCGCCGATCGCGTTCTGCGGCCGCACGTAGTTGATCCCGTAGTCGACGGGATTCAGGAACGGCTGGTTCGAGTTGCTGCCGGCGGTGCGCGAGAAGCCGACCCGGAATTCGTTGAGCCGCGTCGCCGAGAACACGGAGTTCAGGCCGCCGGTCGCGTGCTGCACGCGGCTCGGCGCAACATTGGAAAACCCGATGTAGTTGGCGGGGCTGGCCCCCTGAAACGGGCTGAAGACGTTCGCGTCCTGGAGGAAGTGCCGGTAGAAAATGGTCCAGTGGTCGTTGACGGTGTGATCGACACGACCCATGTACTGGTCGTAGTGGTTCTTGCTCTCGGGGGAAGACACGTAGTTGTTCCTCCGCGGCGCAAGGTCCGGGATGTTCGGCAGTGGCATCAGCGCCAGCAGCTTCACCGCCGCCGGGCTGATCCGGTTCGACGGGATGACATTGCCGGCAAACGGCAGGCCCGTTTGCGGATCGATTAACGGCCGGCTCAGAAAGCTGAAATCGCCGCCGCGCTCCTGCGCCGTGGCGACGATCGTTTGCCGCGTCAGGCCGCGATCCTCGCGGTAGCCTTCATACGAACCAAACACGAACGTCTTGTTGTGAACGACCGGTCCCCCGAGCGTCGCGCCGAACTGGTTGAATTTGAGCGGCGGCGGTTCGGTGGTCGCGAAGAAGTTCTTCGATTGGAACCTGTCGCTGCGCAGGAACTCCCAGCCGGACCCGTGCCATTCGTTCGTGCCGGACTTGGTGACGACGTTGACGACCGATCCGGAGTTGCGGCCGAACTCGGCGGAAAAGTTGCTCGTCTGGATTTTGAATTCCTGGACGGCGTCGACGTTCGGCCGGGCCTGCAGCGTATTGCCTTCAAGCGAATTGTCGCTCGTGCCGTCGAGCAGGAAATTGTTGGCGTCGTCGCGCTGCCCGTGGACGTAGAAGCTGGTGCCCGCGCTCGTCGTCTGACCGCGCGTCGTCACGCCGGGCGTCAACAGGCCGAGATCGGCGAAGTTGCGGCCACTCAGCGGGAGGTCGAGGATCTGCTTCTCGTCGACGACCTTCCCGACCACTGAGCTCGTGGTCTGCACCAGGATGCCTTCCGCGGCGACATTGATGGTTTCCGCGACGGCTCCGACCGCCAGCGTCGGATTCACGCGGGTTTCCTGGTTCACCTGGACGGTGACGGGGCCCTGACTGAATTTGCGGAACCCCTGAAGCTCCGCCTCCACCTGGTACCTCCCGGGCGCCAGGCCGGAGACGTCGAACTGGCCACGATCATCCGTGACCGTATCGCGGCTCGTGGCGGTCCCCAGGTTCCTGATGACGATGGCAACCCCGGGCAGCACGGCGCCTGAGGTGTCCTGCACAACACCAACGATCTTCCCGGTGCTGGTCTGTGCCGATGCCGTCGCGGCGGCGAGACACCAGATCACGCAGACACCGACGATGCCGGTTGTTCGCGTCATGGCAGTCATGGAACGCCTCCGTAATCCCGCGCCTTTCCGCGATTGAACCTCCGCGTCCTCAGCGTCCTCCGTAGTAGTCCCTAGCGCTGCGGCACGCTGCTGGTCGTCCGCGCGGCATGTTCGGGGACGAACTTCGGGCGCGCGGCGGCATTGGCAAGATCTTTCGTCGAGAGGTAGATCAGTCTGGTGATCTTCTCTATTTTCGGATAGTTGATGCGATCCCACGTGTCGTTCGCGGTGTGATAGTCAGGATGCTCGCCGGTATTGAACATCACCATCGGCACGCCCTTGACGGCGAACGGGTAGTGGTCGCTGCGCGAGAACCAGCCTTCCGGATCGTCCGAGTCGGTTTTGTAATCGAGCTTCAACCCGATCTGCCGGTTCTGCGCCTCGATGATCCGGCGGATGTCAGGGTTGTACAAGGTGCCCACCACGTTCACCTGGTTGCGGTTCTCTTCCGCGTGTGTGTTCCACTGCGGGTCGTCTTCGTCGCGTCCGATCATGTCCGAGTTCAGCACGGCCACCGTGTTCGCGAGCGGCACAATCGGATTGTTGACATAGTGGAAGGCGCCGAGCAGCCCGTCCTCTTCCGCTTCGAAGATCAGGAACATCAGGCTGCGCTTCGGCGCAGCGCCCGCGGCGCGAAAGGCCTCCGCCACCGCCATCACCGCAGCGCAGGCCGACGCGTTGTCGTCGGCGCCGTGATAGATGAACGGAGCCTTCTGGCCGACGTGATCGTAGTGGCCCGTGACGAGCACGTATTCGTCTTTCAGTTTCGGATCGGATCCTTCGAGAATGCCGACGACGTTTCTCGTCTGAACAACGGAGCGATCCCTGATGGCGCGTCGCATGGCGATCGTCACGCCGGGGACCGGCATCGAATGCGGCTGGCCGGTCTTATCGATCTCATCCTGGAGTCCATCGATGGTCTTGCCGCTTTCCGCGAGCAGCATGTCGGCCACCTGACGTGAGATGGTGAAGAACGGCAGATCGAGGTACGGGCTGGTCAGGGTGTGAGCCGGGCGGTCGGTCCGAATCTGACCGTTCGTCGGACCGCTGGGGGTGCGCGGCCGCGTCCTGTCCGGCGTCTTTTCCTGGACGATCAGGATACCGGCGGCGCCGTGCCGGCGAATCACCTCGGGCTTCCACCAGTTGAACGCGTGAACCGTATTGTATTTGCCCTTGAAGCGGCTGTTCGCGTCGTGCTCCTGCGGTTCGTGCGTCAGGACAATGACCACCTTGCCCCTGACGTCGACCCCTTTGAAGTCGTCGTAGTTGTATTCGGGAGCGGCGATGCCGTAGCCGGCGAAGACGAGCGGGGCGGTGACTTCCGCGTCGACATTGCCCTGCCGCGACAGCGAGAAGTCGGGACCCATGACGAAGTCGCGCGAGGTGGAGGCGCCAATCTTCGCCCGGAGGTACGTCTGCTCGCGGTCGAGCTGTGCCTCCACCATGGGAAAGTTCTGGAAGTAGGTGCCGCCGGCACCCGCCGGTTTCAGTCCGGCGCGCAGGTAGAAGCCGGCGATGTACTCGGCGGCAATGCGCCCTTCATGGCTCAGAGAATCGCGGCCGCCCATCTCATCGGACGCGAGGAAATAGATGTGGCCCTTGAGCGCGTCCGCGGTGATCGACGCCAGGCCGGGATCGGCATCGGCTGACTGGAGCACCGCGAATGAGAGGAGCAAGACGACGGCAAGAAGAGTCGTGAGAGGTCGCAACGCGAGGGCACGGGGCATACAGACCTCCGAGACGAGCTCGCGCTTGACGGCGGGAACGATCGATAGTTCGAGCGGCGAGCCCGGAACGAGTTCGAGGGCAATACGCGCGCTGACAATCGCAGATGCCTGGCGACTTGTCAAGCCACGTCGATCGCGATGTCAAGACAGAAGTCCAGTGTCAGCGACGCAATGACGCCACCCGCCTCGCAGGCGCAAAGGCGCCGAAATGGCGCGGACGAACCTGCTCAAGAGGATGCGCCCGGTGTCTGGAGTGAAGGAAAAGGGCCGGCCGACGGCCGCCTGACGGTGCGCGACGTGACTCGAGAAGATCTCGATGTGGTCGCACACTGGGAGCTCGACTAGCGGGGCTCTCATTTCGAGAGATGGAAACGGCAGGCTGCCAAATCTACATCCGATCCGGCAGATCACGCGTTACGATTACGCACTGCGCGATGCCGCACAGCAGTTTCAAGACCGTCGAATCCATCGGCCGCACGTTGCCGGACGTGGAGGTGACCACCACGTGGGGTCAGCCCGCGCTGAAGGTACGCGGGAAGATGTTCGTATGCATCGCATCCCACAAGTCCGCCGAGCCGAACACACTGGTGGTGATGATGGACTTCGCCGACCGGGACGCGCTGGTCGAGGACGACCCTGGCACCTACTACCTGAAAGAACACTACCTGAACTACCCGTGTGTTCTCGTCCGGCTGTCACGCGTCCGTGTCGACGCGCTCCGGGACCTCATCGCAGGCGCGCACCGTTTCGTGAGCGCCAAAGTGCGGAGGAAAAGGCCTTCGCGGCGGCGGGAGCCATGATGACGGGACGTGAACACACGCTCGACAAACGCAAGGTACACCACAGATCGTCGGGCCTTCGCATGCGGCCGCGGATCGTGAAGGATTCGCGCGGGAGCACTCGATGAAGCAGCGGCCATCGCGGAGAGCCTTCCTCACGGGCGTCGCGGCCACCGCCGCTGCCGCCGCGATGCCGGGGCCCTCCGAGGCGCAGGCGCCGCCGATTCCCATCATCGACACGCACATTCACCTCTTCGATCCCACCCGTCCGCAGGGCGCACCGTACAGCGGTCCCCGGCCGGCGGCCGGCGCAACTCCCATTGCGGCCTACCCGGAGCGCTATCGTCGGCTCGCCGTCCCGCTCGGTGTCGTCGGCGCGATCAAGGTCGAGGCGAGCCCGTGGATCGAAGAGGTGAATGTGCGTGTCGATGATGGGAATCGGCGGCGCCTGCGCCTCGGAGGGCCCCGGCATCGCGGCGGCAGCGGCGGTGGCCGCGACGCCCGTGAGACATCACGAAGCAGTCCACGAACCCGGATTTCATCAGCGGCCTCAAGCGTCTCGCCGAAGCGGACCTCGTGCTGGACACGGCAAACCCGCGCGTGGCGCTGCTCGAGGCCATGCTCCGCATCAGCGACGCCGTGCCGGCGCTTCGCATCGTGCTCGATCATCTGCCGGCGCTCGATCCCGCGGAAGCCGATCGAGCCGGGTACGACGCGGCGCTGCAGGCGATCGGCAAGCGCCCGCAGATCTTCGTGAAGCTCTCGGAGATCATCCACAGCGTGAACGGTCAGGTGTCAACCGATCTCGGCGCGTATCGCGCACGGCTCGACACGCTGCTGGGTGTGTTCGGCGAAGACCGGATCCTCTTCGGCAGCGACTGGCCCAACAGCGACGGCGTCGCGCCGATCGACAAGGTCTTTGCGGTTGCGAAGGAGTACTTCCTGGCGAAGCCGCGGCCCGTCGCGGAGAAGTACTTCTGGAAGAACTCGGTGGCGGCCTACAAGTGGGTCAAGCGCGATCGGTCACAACCGACACCGTGAAACATCTCAGGGCTCAGGGCTGGGCTCAGCGGATCTCGAGCGTCAACCCTCAAGCCAAGAGCAAGGATGGGAGAACCGCGGCAGACTGGGCGCGGCGGCGCGGCATGCGCGACGTGGCGGCCCGCCTCGAGACGGCTGCCGGTTCGACGTTGTCAGATCGGCAGCAGCATTCAGCTCGGAAACGTGCTGCGGCAGCGAACGTGCGGCGAAGGCCGGTCGCAACCTTCCGCGGCTCGTGCCCGTCCAACATTCGATATGGGAGACATCCGGTACGCGATCCGATCGCTCCGCAAGCAACCCGTGTTTACATCCATCGCCGTGCTGACACTGACGCTCGGCATCGGCGCCAACACTGCCATTTTCAGCCTCTTGTACCGGGTCCTGCTCCGTCCGCTGCCGTACCGCGATGCCGACCGGCTCGTGTTCGTCTGGAACACTTATCCGCTCATGGGCCTGCCCCAGGCATCGGTCTCGATTCCCGATTACATCGACAGGAAAACCCAGGCGCCCGCCTTCGAGGACGCCACGCTGTTCACGATGCGAAGCGTCAATCTCACCACCCAGGGCCAGCCGGAACAGCTGCGCGCGCTGGCGGTCACTCCGTCGTTCTTCACGACGCTCGGGCGCCGGCCCTTCATCGGACGCGGATTCCAGGACGACGAGGCCCAGCCGGGCGCCGACAAGTACGCGATTCTCACGTACGCCACGTGGACCTCGCATTTCGGCGCCGACCCCTCAATCGTCGGCCGCGACATCCGCTTGAACGGCGAGTCGCATCGCGTCACCGGTGTCCTGGCGGCAGACTTCGAGCTGCCGGCCACTGAGATCGCCGTTCTGCAGCCGTTTGCGTTCACAGCCGAACAGATGTCCGACACCGGACGGGGCAACGAGTTCAGTCAAATGATTGCGCGGCTGCAGCCCGGGGCCACCATCGAACAGGCGAACGCGCAGATGAAGACGATCGTGAATCGCAACCTCGAGCGCCTGCCGGCTCGTCGTGCCTTCGCGGTGTCGAGCGGGTTCGGCGGGTACGCGATCGCGCTGCGCGACCAACTGGTTGGCGACGCGCGCGCACCGCTCTACGTATTGCAGGCCGGCGTCATCGTCCTTCTGCTGATTGCCTGCGCCAATGTTGCCAGCCTGCTGCTGATGCGTGCCACGGGCCGATACCGCGAGCTCGCGATCCGGACCACGCTCGGCGCCGGGCACCGGCGATTGATTCGTCAGCTGTTGACCGAGGGGCTGGTCCTGTCCGCACTCGGCGCCGTGGCCGGTCTCGCGGTCGGCTGGGCCGGCGTCCGCGGTCTCGTCGCGCTCAGCCCGCAACAGATTCCCGGCATGGCGGATGTTTCGCTGAACCCGGCGGTCATGGCGTTCACCATGACGCTGGCCGTGATCACCGGCCTTGTCTTCGGCCTCGTGCCGGCGCTCACGGTTCTGCGCGGCAGCAACATGAGCACCGTGTTGAAAGAGGACAGCGCACGGGGCTCCGCCGGGAAACGCACGGGTGTAACCCGCTCTGCGCTCGTGATCGTCGAAACGGCGCTGGCGCTGGTGCTCCTCGTGGGGGCCGGGCTCCTCATCAAGAGCTTCTCGCGACTGCACGAGGTGAATCCCGGATTCTCGTCCGACCGGGTGCTCACGTTGCAACTCGCGTTGCCCGCCACGAGGTATCCGGATGCCGGCGCGCGGCGCGCGTTCTGGGCGCAGCTGCTCGAGCGCGCCCGCGCGCTGCCCGGCGTCGCCGCTGTGGGCTTGACCTCGAACGTTCCGTTCAACGGGAACGTCAGTTCCGGCTCCTACTCGATCGTCGGCTACGTACCGC
>QHWF01000932.1 GCA_003222455.1 Acidobacteriota bacterium | reverse complement strand
GAGTTCCAGGCCATGATGCAGGTGGCGCTCGTCAACGACGGACCGGTGACGTTGCTCCTCGACAGCAGGAGACAGTTTTGATGCGGCGGACTTCCACGTCGCTCGGGCTACCCGTGCTGCAAAGGTGAAGAATGATGCTCCGTCGACTCGCGATCGTGTTCGTCGTCAGTGCCTGCACGAATCCGGCGTTCGCCCAGCAGCGTCCGCTCGTCACCGAGGATCCCGAGCCTGTCGGCGCAGGGCGCATACTGCTCGAAGGCGGGTTCGACGTCGCGCACGACCAGCGGTACCCAACGTCGGGGTTACGTGGAAATCTGTGGCGAGTGCCGACGATTGGCCTCAGTTTCGGTCTCAGCTCGATCGCCGAATTGCAGGTTGACGGCGCGGTGCGCGATCGTCTTTCGATCACCGCTCGCGATCCGGCCGCGCCGCTGGCCTCCTTGGTCACCGCGACCGGCGACTCCACCAGTTCGTTCGAAGACACAATCGTGGCCACGAAGATTCGTCTCGTATCGGAGGCCGCCGGCCGGCCGGCTATCGGGTTGCGGTTCGCCACGAAGCTGCCCAATGCCTCGAACGAGAGCGGCCTCGGCACCGATACGATGGACTTCTACGGCTCGTTGCTGGGCGCGAAAACGGTCCAGTCCATCCGCGTCGTCGTCAATTTCGGCGCCGCAATCCTGTCCGATCCGACGCAAGGCAACCGACAGAACGACGTGGTGACGTACGGGGCGTCGTTCGCGCGCGCGACGACGCAGCAGACCGAGCTGGTGGGCGAGGTGAACGGCCGCGTCTCGACCCGCTCGGGCGGCGCATTTCCAGGCACCGAGAGCCGGGGGATTCTGAAGCTTGGCGGACGGTTTACTCGAGGGCCGGTGCGGCTGGACGGAGGCGTCTTCTTCGGCTTGACCACGATCGACCCGAGCATCGGCCTGACCGCCGGGTTCACGTACGTGTTCAGTGCGTTCACCGTGCCGTGAGCCGCGGCCTCCAGGGACACTAGTCACGACGATCAACGCGGAACTCGCGGAACCCGCAGAGAAACCGGTTTGTTCTGCGAGCTCTGCGGTTTCTGCGTTGATCGTCGTACCGTGTGGCGGTTAGTCGGACACGCTGCTAGCCGTGCTGGATCGTCGCCCCCGTCAGAAGCCGATTGACCTCGCCGATTTCTGCGCGCCGCCGCTCGTCCGACCACTTCATCTCGCCGGCGACAATCGATGCGGCCCGCTCGACGGCTGCGTCACCCGGGTGGCCGAGCGCCCCGAGCGGCGTGCGACGAATCATCGCATCCGCCAGCGTGAGCGCCATTTCCGATCGGATCGCATGAACCAGTTGCGCACCGATGACGGGAGAATCCGGTGCGATGCGTGCCTTCAACTCCGGCCGCTTCGCGGCAAGTTCCAGCACGTCGCGATATCGTGACCCGTAGGCGGCAATCACGTGCGGAATCGTGTCGCTCGGAAGCCCCTCGTCGTGATCCCGGCGCGCTTCCGCAATCACCATCCCGACGTCGCGGATGCTTCCGCCCGGCAGCGGGGTTGAGGCGGTGCGACACGGCACCGCGGGGCGCTGCAGTTTCGCGACCAGCCCGGTCGTCACCCGCTCGGCCACAGCGCGGGCGGTCGTGTACTTCGCGCCGGAAACCGTGACGAGCCCTTCAATGGCCTGACTGGCGTGATCGAGAATCTGGTCGTGGCCCTGTAATGAGACGCGGCCGCCGCGAACGATTGCCGGCACCACGCCACGATGTACGAGCGTGATGTCTGCCGGAGTGAGATCGAGGGCAGGAAACGCCTGGTTCAGTTCGGCAACGAACGCGATGATATCGCGCGAATCATCTGCAGGGTCGCCGGCGTTGACCGCCCGGTCCGACTCCCACGTACCGAAGATTGCCCGTTCGCGCCAGGGCACGAGAAACAGGTTCCGTCCGAGCGTGGACCGGCCGCCGAGTGCTTCCTCGCGAGCGGCTCGAGCAGCCGATCGATTGCGGATCCGGTGGCGTTGACGGTGACGGTCGCCTTGATTTCGAGCTCCCGCCCCCCGACCATATCCCTCGCGCGGATGCCGGCGACGCGGCGCTTGTCCGCCGGGTCGGTCAGCGGCGCGATCGCGTCGAGGTGGTTCGCCAGCGCCGCGCCGTGCTCGGCGGCGGCCAGCGCGTACGAGAATGTCAGCCGATCGGATTCGATGGTGACGTAGTCGTAAAAGACGGCGGCACCGGTCAGGCCGTGCCGTTTCAAGCCGGGAAAACGCTGAACGGCCGTGCCCCGGCCGACGACCCGGCCCGCGGGAAGCCGGTGCGACGCCGCAAGTCCACGATTGCGACCCGCAGCGATGACCCGATCCAGCAGAAAACCGGCCCGCATGACGCTCTTCCCGCGGACCACCGATCGATACAGGGGAAGGGCGAAGGGCAGCGGGCGCACGCTGTGCGGCGCGATGCGCGCGAGCGTCCGCCGCTCGCGGATCGACTGACGCGCCCGGGCAAGATCAAGGCGCTGCAGATAGCGCAAGCCGCCGTGAATGGTCCGCAGATGATTGAACGAAGCGCCGCTGCCGAAATCGTCGCGCTCGACGAGCGCCACCGACAGACCGCGCTGCGCCGCATCGTACGCAATCGTCAGCCCGTAAATCCCGCCGCCGACGACCAGCACGTCGAACGTCGATCCGGTCAGACGATTGAGGTCACGCATCATGGGGGACACCCTGAGCGGCAGCGGTGCAGCTATAGTGTGCATTGTGGCGACGATCGAGGATGTCCGTGTGTACTGGAACACGCATATCCATGATCTGGAGATTTCCCGGCATCCGCCCGGTTCGCGCGAGTTCTTCGACGATCTCGACCGGTATCATTTCGAGAAGCTGCACCACCTGCTCCGGCTCGTCGACTTTGACGGCTACCGCGGGCGTTTGGTTCTC
>QHWF01000140.1 GCA_003222455.1 Acidobacteriota bacterium | reverse complement strand
GGCGCGCCCAAGCCGATCAAGGAAGGGATCCCCAAGGACGAGGCCGCAGCCATCAAGAAGAAATTCGAGGACGTCGGCGCGAAGGTTGAGATCAAGTAGGGATTTGGGAGTGGGGATTCGGGATTCGCGATTCGGCGGCCCGGGTCTTCCATCTCCCACTCGCTGATCGCACCGTAGGCCGGCTCGGGTTGGGGTTCGATCTCACGAATCCCAAATCCCGAACCCCGAATCCCGAGGTTTTTTCAACGATGTACAGTCTTCCTAAAAACGTTTACCGCGAGCGCATCGACTTTTCGAAAATCAAGACGACCGTTCCGATCCCGAACCTGATTGAGATCCAGAAGAAGTCGTACGAACGCTTTCTGCAGATGAACCGTCTGCCCAGTGAGCGGGAGGACGCGGGTCTCCAGTCGGTGTTCAAGTCGGTCTTCCCGATCAGCGACTTCCGCGAGAACTCGTCGCTCGAGTTCATCGAGTACTCGATCGGCAACTGGGAGTGCAAGTGCGGCAAGCTGGCCGGCCTGCACCACCTGCGGAAGCCCTGCAGCAGCTGCAGCGCCACGCTCATCGCCGACCCGTTCGGCGATCGCGAGGTGCTCTGTCCGCGCTGCGGCAAGGCGAACCAGGCGCGCGGCGACATCTGCGACGTCTGCGGCAACACCGTCGGGCTCAAGCTGAAGTACGACGTCGACGAGTGCCAGGAGCGCGGCATGACCTACGCCGTGCCGTTGAAGGTGACGATCCGTCTCGTGGTCTGGAACAAGGACCTGCAGACCGGCGTCAAGACCATCCGCGACATCAAGGAGCAGGAGGTCTACTTCGGCGACATCCCGCTCATGACCGAGAACGGGACCTTCATCATCAACGGAACCGAGCGCGTCATCGTTTCACAGCTGCACCGCTCGCCGGGCGCCTTCTTCCACTCGGAAGACAAAACGCTCTACGTCGCCCAGATCATCCCGTACCGCGGCTCCTGGGTGGAGTTCGAGTACGACACGAAGAACCTGCTGTACGTCCGCATCGATCGCAAGCGGAAGTTTCTGGCCTCGGTCTTCCTCCGCGCGCTCGGTCTGCGCGGCGCCGACGAGCTCATCCGGAGCTTCTACAGCGTAGACAAGCTGTACATCAAGCAGGGAGCGCTTTACTGGGCGGTGGCCGACAGCCTGGTCGGGCTGCGCGCGGCCAAAGACATCGTCGTGCCGGGCGAGAACTTCACGGTGCAGTCGGGCAAGAAAATCACCAAGAACGCGGTCGAGGCGCTCAAGCGCGCCAACGTCGAAGCCGTGGGCATCTCGGACGCCGAGCTCGAAGGCGCATTTGCGGCGGCCGACGTCGTCGATCCGGCCACCGGCGAGGTCATTCTCGAGGCGAACGAAGAGATGACGCCGCGCGTCATCTCGATGGCGCAGGAGAAGAACGTGGACCGCCTCGAGATCTTCTTCCCCGAGAAGGACGAGGTCGGGCCGATCATCAGCCAGACGCTGAAGAAGGATCCGATCCACACGCACGAAGAGGCGCTCATCGAGATCTACCGCCGCCTGCGGCCGGGCGACCCGCCGACGCTCGACAGCTCGCGATCGCTCTTCGAGAACATGTTCTTCAACCCGCAGAAGTACGACTTCTCGCGCGTCGGCCGGCTCAAGCTGAACACCAAGCTCGCGCTCAACACGCCGCTCGACGAGAAGATTCTGCACCCGCAGGATTTCTACGAGGTCATCAAGTACCTGCTCAAGCTGCGGAGAAACCCGGCCAATGTCGACGACATCGACCATCTGGGCAACCGCCGCGTCCGCTCCGTGGGCGAGCTCCTCGAAAACCAGTTCCGCATCGGCCTGGTCCGGATGGAGCGCGCCATCAAGGAGAAGATGTCGGTCTACCAGGAAATGGCGACGGCGATGCCGCACGACCTCATCAACGCCAAGCCGGTCATGGCCGCGATTCGCGAGTTCTTCGGGTCGTCGCAGCTCTCGCAGTTCATGGACCAGACCAACCCGCTCTCCGAGATTACACACAAGCGGCGTCTCTCCGCGCTCGGACCCGGCGGTCTGTCGCGCGAGCGCGCGGGGTTCGAGGTCCGGGACGTGCATCCGACGCACTACGGGCGAATCTGCCCCATTGAGACGCCGGAAGGCCCCAACATCGGGCTCATCTCGTCGCTCTCCTGCTACGCGCGCATCAACGAGTTCGGTTTCATCGAGTCGCCCTACCGGAAGGTGAAGGACGGACGGGTCACCGATTACGTCATTGTCAGCAACGCCGCCGGCTCGAAGTACAAGGCGGGCGACGTCGTCGAGGCCGACGACCTGGTGGCCGAGCACGGCCGGTCGAAAAAGAAAGGCGTCGAGTTCGAGCCCTACTCCTTCTATCTGTCGGCGTGGGAGGAGGACCAGTACGTCATCGCGCAGGCGAACGCGGCGGTGGACGCCAATGGCAAGCTCACGCAGGACCGCGTCAACTCGCGTCAGGCGGGCAACTTCATTCTCGCGCCGCGCGACAACGTGCAGTTCATCGACGTGTCGCCCAAACAGCTCGTGTCGGTCGCCGCGTCGCTCATCCCGTTCCTGGAAAATGACGACGCGAACCGGGCGCTCATGGGATCGAACATGCAGCGCCAGGCCGTGCCGCTGCTTCGCGCGCGGGCGCCCTTTGTCGGCACCGGCATGGAGTACATCACCGCCCGCGACTCGGGCGCCGTCATCGTGGCGCGCCGCTCGGGCACCGTCGACTTCGTCGACAGCCAGCGCATCGTCGTCCGCGTCGAGAGCGAGACGGAAGACGGCAAGGAGATGGGCGCCGACATCTACAACATGACGAAGTTCAAGCGCTCCAACCAGAACACCTGCATCAACCAGAAGCCGATCGTGCGCGTCGGCCAGAAGGTGCACAAGGGGCAGGTGCTCGGGGATGGCCCGTGCACCGAGCTCGGCGAGCTCGCGCTCGGAAGAAACGTCCTGGTGGCCTTCATGCCCTGGCGCGGGTACAACTTCGAGGACGCCATCCTCGTCTCCGAACGAATGGTGAAAGACGACTACTACACGTCGATCCACATCGAGGAGTTCGAGATCGAGGCGCGCGACACCAAGCTCGGGCCGGAGGAAATCACGCGCGACATCCCGAACGTGTCGGAAGGCTTCCTGAAGGACCTCGACGAGAGTGGCATCATCCGGATTGGCGCCTACGTCAAGCCCGGCGACATCCTGGTGGGTAAGGTCACGCCCAAGGGCGAGACGCAGCTGACCCCGGAAGAAAAGCTGCTTCGCGCCATCTTCGGCGAGAAGGCGGGCGACGTGCGCGACGCGTCGCTCATCTGCCCGCCGGGCATCGAAGGCATCATCGTGGGCGTCAAGATCTTCTCCCGCAAGGGCATCGAGAAAGACGACCGTGCCAAGTCCATCGAGCAGGAAGAGCTCGACATGATGGAGAAGAACCTTCAGGACGAGATCCGCATTCTTCACGACGAGGTGAAGAAGCGCGTGGTCATGATGCTGAGGGGCCAGCAGCTCCGATCGGATCTCTTCGACGAGTACGGCCGCGAGCGCCTGCTCAAGAAGGGGACCGACCTGACCTCGGAGGTCCTGCAGGAGATGCCGTATTCGACGATGGTGCGGCTGAAGATCGCGACCGACGACGCGCATCTGGAGGACGAACTGCGGGAGCTCGAAGAGCGGACGGAGCGGCAGGTCGAGGTCATCCGCCAGCTCTTCGAGGAAAAGAAAGAGAAGATCCGCCGCGGCGACGAGCTGCCTCCCGGCGTCATCAAGCTCGTGAAGGTGTACGTCGCGATGAAGCGCAAGCTGTCGGTCGGCGACAAGATGGCCGGCCGCCACGGCAACAAGGGCGTCATCGCGCGCATCCTCCCCGAGGAGGACATGCCGTATCTGCCCGATGGCACGCCGGTCGAGATCGTGTTGAATCCGCTCGGCGTTCCGTCCCGCATGAACGTCGGCCAGATTCTCGAAACCCATTTGGGCTGGGCCGCGCACGCCCTCGGTCTCTACTTCGCGACGCCGGTGTTCGACGGCGCGACCGAGCAGGAGATCAAGAACTGGCTCGATCGCGCGGGCCTGCCCAAGGGCGGCAAGACGAAGCTGTTCGACGGTATGTCGGGCGACGCGTTCGAGCAGGACGTGACGGTGGGCTACATCTATATGCTGAAGCTGTCGCACCTGGTCGACGACAAGATTCACGCGCGATCGATCGGGCCCTACTCGCTCATCACGCAGCAGCCGCTCGGCGGCAAGGCGCAGTTCGGCGGACAGCGGTTCGGTGAAATGGAGGTCTGGGCGCTCGAGGCGTACGGCTCGGCGCACATTCTTCAGGAGCTGCTCACCGCCAAGTCCGACGATGTCATCGGGCGCGCGAAAATCTACGAGGCCATCGTCAAGGGCGACGCCTCGTTTACCGCGGGCCTGCCGGAATCGTTCAACGTCCTCATCCGCGAGCTCCAGTCGCTGTGTCTGGATGTCGAGCTGATGAAGACCAAGAAGAAGCCGGTGGAAGTCGCGCCGCAGCCGGTATTGGAAGAGGTCTGACGCCACGTTCACCCCGAGGCCGAGAGTCTACGCTCGAGGCCGAGGGACAGCGAAGACCGTGCCAGGCGTGGGGGTGGGGCCCCACGCAGAGTAAGAAATGCGGGCCGGGCAGGACATCCGAGGCCGAGAGTCTACGCTCGAGGCCGAGGGACAGCGAAGACCGTGCCAGGCGTGGGGGTGGGGCCCCACGCTAAGTAAGGAACGCGAGAGTCTAGGCTCGAGGCCGAGGGACAGCGAAGACCGTGCCAGCGAGCGGCGGTGGGGCCCCGCGCCACCGTTGACTGAACAGACAGACGCGTCCGGCAAGATCCGGAGCGTAAGCGACGGCAGCGAGCGGGGGTGGGGCCCCGCGAGAGAGTAAAAAATGAGACCAAACTTTCACGAGCGCGCGTCGTTGACGAGCGATTTCGACGCGATTCGAATCAGCCTCGCGTCGCCGGACAAAATCCTCTCCTGGTCGCACGGCGAGGTGACCAAGCCGGAGACGATCAACTACCGGACGTTCAAGCCTGAACGTGACGGCCTGTTCTGCGCGAAGATCTTCGGGCCGATCACCGACTGGGAGTGCTTGTGCGGCAAGTACAAGCGCATGAAGCACCGCGGAGTCATCTGCGACAAGTGCGGCGTCGAAGTGACGCAGGCCAAAGTGCGCCGCGAACGCCTCGGACACATCACGCTCGCGACGCCGGTCAGCCACGTCTGGTTCTTCAAGGGACTGCCGAGCCGCATCGGCCATCTGCTCGACATCTCACTGCGCGATCTCGAGCGCGTCCTCTACTTCGAGGCCTACGTCGTCGTCGATCCGGGCGAGACCGAGCTGAAGCAGAACCAGCTGCTCAACGAAGAGCAGTTCCGCAAGGCGCGCGAAGAGCACGGGCCCAGGTTTCGTGCGCAGATGGGCGCCGAGGCGATCAAGGAGCTTCTCAAGCGCGTCAACATCGAGAAGCTCGCCGTCGAGCTTCGCGACAAGATGCGCACCGAGCAGTCGGCGCAGAAGAAGCTCAAGTTTGCCAAGCGCCTGAAGGTGGTGGACTCGTTCAGAAAGTCGAGCAACCGTCCGGAGTGGATGATTCTGGACGTCATCCCGGTGATTCCGCCCGAGCTGCGCCCGCTCGTGCCGCTCGACGGCGGCCGCTTCGCGACCTCGGACCTCAACGATCTCTATCGCCGGGTCATCAACCGCAATAACCGGTTGAAGAAGCTGATGGAGCTCAAGGCGCCCGACGTCATCATCCGCAACGAGAAGCGCATGCTGCAGGAAGCGGTCGACGCGCTCTTCGACAACGGCCGCCGCGGCCGCGTGCTGCGCGGCGCGAACAACCGGCCGCTCAAATCGTTGTCCGATACCCTCAAGGGCAAGCAGGGGCGCTTCCGTCAGAACCTGCTCGGCAAGCGCGTGGACTACTCGGGCCGTTCGGTGATCGTCGTGGGTCCCGAGCTGAAGCTGCACCAGTGCGGGCTGCCCAAGAAGATGGCGCTCGAGCTCTTCAAGCCGTTCATCTACAACAAGCTCGAAGAGCGCGGGCTCGTCGCCACGATCAAGCAGGCCAAGGAGATGGTCGAGCTCCAGCGGCCCGAGGTGTGGGACGTCCTCGAAGAGGTGATCCGCGAGCATCCGGTGCTGCTCAACCGCGCGCCGACGCTCCATCGGCTCGGCATCCAGGCGTTCGAGCCGGTGCTGGTCGAGGGCAAGGCCATCCGCATCCATCCGCTCGTCTGCACGGCGTTCAACGCGGATTTCGACGGCGACCAGATGGCGGTCCACATTCCGCTGTCACCCGAGGCGCAGATCGAGGCGTCGGTGCTGATGTTGTCGTCCAACAACATCCTCTCACCGGCCCACGGCGCCCCCATCGCGATTCCCTCGCAGGACATCGTGCTCGGCTGCTACTACCTGACGAAGGTGAAGAACGGCGCCAAGGGCGAAGGGCGCGCCTTCGGCAATCCCGACGATGTGATGCTGGCGCTCGAGGCGGGAGAGCTCGAGACACTCTCGCCGATCCGGCTTCGCTACACCGGCGATCTGCAGGACCTGACCGCCGCGCGCGACGATCAGGACGTGCTGCGCACGGAAGTGCAGACGGTCAAGAACAAGATCGTCAACACCACGGTCGGCCGCGTCATCTTCAACCAGTCGATTCCCTCCGACATGCCGTTTGTCAACGGCCTGCTGAAGAAGAAGGGGTTGCAGCAGCTCGTGCAGTCCTGCTATCTCAAGTTCGGTCTCGAGAAGACGGTCGAGATGCTCGATTCCTTGAAGAATCTCGGCTTTACCTACGCGACGCGATCGGGTTTGTCGATCGGCATCGACGACCTGATCATTCCGAAGGAGAAGGCGCCGCTCGTCGAAACCGCCCGCAGCGAAGTGATCAAGGTCGAGTCGCAGTACCTCGAGGGGGCCATCACCAACGGCGAGCGCTACAACAAGGTGATCGCGATCTGGTCGGAGGCGACCGAGGACATTGCCAACGCCATGTTCAACGAGATGGAGCAGATGGACAAGGAAGGCCGGCAGTTCAACCCGGTGTTCATCATGGCCGACTCCGGTGCGAGAGGGAGCAAGCAGCAGATCCGGCAGCTCGCCGGCATGCGCGGCCTCATGGCGAAGCCGTCCGGCGAAATCATCGAAACGCCCATCACGTCGAACTTCCGTGAGGGCCTCACGGTGCTGCAGTACTTCATCTCGACGCACGGCGCGCGCAAGGGTCTGGCCGACACCGCGCTCAAGACGGCCGACTCGGGCTACCTCACGCGCCGGCTCGTCGACGTGGCGCAGGACGTCATCATCCACGAGCACGACTGCGGCACGGTGGACGGCATCGAATCGCGGGCCATCGTCGAAAGTGGAGAGGTCATCGAGCCGCTGCGCGACCGCATCATCGGCCGCGTGACCCTCGAGCGCATCACCGACCCCTTCACCGGCGACAAGATCGTCGACGTCAACGAAGTGATGGACGAAGAGTTGTCGTCAGCGATTCAGGACGCCGGCATCGAGAAAGTGAAGATCCGGTCGGTCTTGACGTGCACGTCGCGGCGGGGGGTCTGCGCGAAGTGTTACGGCCGCGACCTCGCGACCGGGAAATTGGTCGAGCTCGGACAGGCGGTCGGCGTTATCGCGGCGCAGTCGATCGGGGAACCCGGGACGCAGCTCACGATGCGGACGTTCCACATCGGCGGCACGGCGTCGCGCGTATCGGAGCAGTCCACGCTCGAATCGCGCAACGCCGGCACCGTGCGGTTCCACGGCCTGCAGGTCGTTCAGGCCAAGGACGGCAACCTGGTGGTGATGAACCGCAGCGGTTCGCTGGTGGTGCAGGACGCGAAGGGGCGCGACCGCGAGCGCTATCCGATTGTCTACGGCGCGCGCCTCAAGGTGAAGGACGACCAGCCGGTCGAGCAGGGCCAGGTGCTCGTCGAGTGGGATCCGTACACGTTCTCGATCCTGACCGAGGAGCCCGGCCAGATCCGTTTCAAGGACATCCTCGAGGGCATCACGGTGCACGAAGAAGTGGACGAGGTCACCGGCCTCTCGCGGCTCATCATCGTCGATTCGCCCGACGAGAAGAAACAGCCGGCGGTGGAGATCAAGGGCAAGGACGGCAAGATCCTCCGCAAGTATCACATGCCGTCGCACGCGCACTTGATGGTGCAGGACGGCGAGATGGTGTCGGCGGGCGACATCCTCGCGAAGATTCCGCGCGAGACGACCAAGACCAAGGACATCACGGGCGGTCTGCCGCGCGTGGTGGAGCTGTTCGAAGCGAGGAAGCCGCGCGAAACCGCGGTCATCTCGGAAATCGACGGCCTCGTCAAGCACGGCGGCATCGTCAAGGGACAACGGAAGATCATCATCATTCCCGACGAGCCGGGCGCCGAGCCGCGCGAGTACGCGCTGCCGCGCGGCGTGCACGTCAACGTTCAGGAAGGCGAACGGGTGCGGGCGGGCGAGCCGTTGATGGACGGCCCGAGCAACCCGCACGACATCTTGAATGTCCTCGGCGAGAAGGCGCTGCAGTCGTACCTCGTCAACGAAATCCAGGAGGTCTACCGGCTGCAGGGCGTCAACATCAACGACAAGCACATCGAGGTCATCGCGCGCCAGATGATGCGGTGGGTGAAAATCGAGGACGTGGGCGACACCGAGTTCCTCGTCGACGAGCAGACCGACAAGTTCCGCTTCCTCGAGGAGAACGAGCGCGTGATTGGCAACGGCGGCCGTCCGGCGCAGGGGCGGCCGCTGCTGCTCGGCATCACGAAGGCGTCGCTTTCCACCGACTCGTTCATTTCGGCGGCGTCGTTCCAGGAAACGACGCGCGTGCTCACCGAAGCGTCGATTTCCGGCAAGGTCGATCACCTGCGCGGCCTGAAGGAGAACGTGACCATGGGCCGGCTGATTCCGGCGGGGACCGGCTTCGAATATTACCGCCACGTCCAGATTCCGCCCGACGAGCCGCCGCCGCCACCGGCGCCGCCGCAGCCGAGCGACGACGAGCTCGAGCTCGAGCGGGATATGGAGTACTTCGTGGAGCCCGAGGAAGCGCTGGGGCCGCGGGGGGAAACGGTCGAATAAGTCAAAAGGTAAAAGTCAAAAGGCAAAAGGGCGCCGGTCGAAAGATCGTCGCCCTTTTGTTCGTAAGGCGCTACCACGGAGGACACGGATACGAACGGGAGGACACGGAACAACTTTTATGAAACCGTGACCTCCGTTGACGCGTTTCGACCCCGTGACCTCCGTGGTAGAGCCTTGGGATTAGGATGATGCCGCGCCTATGACGATACGACGCCGGTATCTGGCCATCGCCGCGTTCGCCAGCGTGGCCGCCTGGGGAGCGTTGCTGGCCGTGCCGCGCGACATCGCGGCCCAGACAGTACCGGTCAGGCTCAGCGACCAGGAGTTCTGGAAGACAGTGGTGACCTTCTCGGAACCGGGACGTGCCTTCCGCTCATCCGGCGCCGTCCGCTCCGACAATCTGATTTCGAACGAAACATCGTTCCAGCAGGTCATTCCCGCTTTGCAGAGGGCCGTCGGTCGAGGAGCCTACTTGGGCGTTGGGCCGGAGCAGAACTTCACCTACATCGCGGCGCTGAAGCCAAAGATAGCCTTCATTATCGATATCAGACGCGAAAATATGCTGCTTCACCTGATGTACAAGGCCCTGGTCGAGATATCGATGGACCGTGTGGATTTTCTGTCCAGACTGTTCGCCCGACCGCGTCCGGTTGGCGTAGGGCAAGACTCGACGGCTAAAGCGCTCTTCGAGGCATTCAGGCCGGTCTCCACCTCCGCAGACCTTGCGGAGGCGACTCTCCGAACTGTGTTCGATCGGCTTGAAAGTGTGCACCGATTCACGTTGAGCCGCGAGGACGAGATCAGTATCAAGGATGCGTACGATGCGTTTTGCCGCGGCGGTCCGGACATCCGCTGGGATTCGAGCGGCGATTCGTGGATTCCCACGTACGTGGATCTCATGGCGCAGACAGACCGGCAGGGCCGTTCTCACGCCTATCTTGCGTCAGAGGAGAACTTCCGAGTCCTGAAGGGGTACGAGACGAGTAATCGAATCGTTCCGCTGGTGGGCGACTTCTCGGGAGACAAAACCCTTCGCGCTGTTGGCCGCTATTTGAAGAGCCATCATGAGACGGTGACAGCCTTCTACACGTCGAACGTCGAAGGGTACCTGTTTCAGAGCGACCGCTGGCTGAAGTTCGTGACGAACGTCTCGACGCTTCCAATCGATGCGCACAGCACATTTATCCGTACGCACTTCACGGCGACCCGATTCACCGGCCGGAGGCCAGAGTACGAGACGACGACCGTTGTGGATCCGATTCGTGAGCTGGTGCAGGCGTTCACGCGCGGCGACATCCGGTCTTACTACGACATCCTGTGGCGGCCGCAACCACGGACCAGATAATCGGTACTCTGACTGAGTCTGGCAATGGCTCACGTGCCGGCGTAGATTCAGGTCCTCAAACCTGCCCGGACCGCAGCGCATCTTGTCGAACAGGCTGCGTGAGCTCCAGTGGCTCCTGCTCGGCGCTTCCGGCGGTCACGCGTCTGCCTCGCTTGCGGGCGCGCGCGTGCAGCTTGAAATAGAAATCGAGCAGCTTCTCGAGGAAGTCGCCTGAAGTTCCCGTCCGATCGTTGAACGCAATCGATTCCTTGCCAATCATCAGGGCCGCATACGCCAGACGCCGGTCGGCGGATCGGGCCGCGTCCTGAAAATCGTGGTGCAGCGTGTTTGCCTGCACGACGCCGGAAACGAACCGGCTGTGCGCCCTCGATCCGGCCTCGAAAGGCACTTCTTCGTACCGGATGCGACGCCCGCGCGTGGACGGGTCGGCTCCGGGAGCGGCCGGTGGTTCGCCGTCCCGCCGGCGTTGGCGACCAGGCGCTCCAGCACCGCGTGCCGTTGTCGGCTCCGGCCGTCCGCGTTTCGCCAGGCCGCCCGGCAGCGCCAGGTCGCGGAACTCGTCGAGGTCGAGAATGTCGCGCGCGAGCCGCAGCGCGCGGTCTCCAATCTCGGAGGCCTGCCGTGCGCGATACGCGGCGAGATGGCCCTCGAGCTCCGCTTCGAGCGTCGGGAGATAACGGTCGAGCAGATCGAGAACCGCGATCCAGTCTTCGTTCTCCTCGAAGCCTGAGCGCGCGGGCAGGGGCGACAGAAAATCGGCTTCGAAAACACCGCGCACGAATCCTTGCGCCCAGGCGCTTTCCTCCAGTCCATACGCCGTGAGCGCCGCGAGGTCTTCGACGACTGTCACTCCGTGGTGACGGATGGCGATACGACCGCGGCCCGACGGATCGAAGTACAGCTCGTGCCGCACCTTCTTGCCCTTGTCCGATGCTCGCGGGAGGACGAGCTCCGAGATGTCCGCGAGCAGGCGCGGCAGCCGGATTCGCGAGGGAGTCACCGGAAACCGTGCGACGCCCGTTCGGATCTCGATCGCCAGCCAGCCCTCTCGCAGATAGGCCTCGAACTTTTCCGCCAGGTAGCGGCGGAGGGTGTCGGGCGCCAGGGGTCCGCGCGATCGCGTGGGGTCGAACTTCAGCTCGGAGATGACCACGCGCAGGCCGGGTTCGGGGAGGCGCTCGCGCGCCGGGGCCGTCTCGAAAGACGCTTCGTCCGATCCTTCCTTGAGCGCCACGCGCAGCGTCTCGCCCAGCCTGGTCTTGCGAGTGTAGAACGTGCATTTTCGTCCGACCTGCTGAAAGCTGAAGATGCCGATACCGAGGCGTCCAATCGTCCGCACCGAGCCCGACCGCTTCGCCGAGTCGGCGACCCGCTGCAGCGCCGTTTCGAGTTCGGCCCGGCTCATCCCGTAGGAGTACTCGATCGTGACGTGGCGCCGATCCAGCGTGAACGTCACGTTGCAGCGATCGTGCGCCGTGCCCTCGAGCTTCGCTTTGAGGTGCTCGTCGATGGCGTTGCTGACGTGCTCTTTCAACGCATCGGCCGGATTCCGGTACAGGGTGCCGAGCCACTGAAGGGCGTTGCCGACGTGCAGGCGGATAGGGATGCGTTGGGCCATTCAGCGTGCCGGGAGCGCAGTGTAACACGCCGATGTGGACGTCGGACCTGCGGCTGACCCATCCTGTCCGGTACATTCACGTGAGGCCTACGCCATCTGCGTAACCGTCGTTCATGCTCGCAGGTATCCAAGGCGTGCGACCAGGTTACTCGGGCCGTGCTAACATCTTGCGTTTCTTCGGACTTCACAGCCATCGAAGGAGTGATCACCCGAGCGTGATTGCTGCGAGCGGTCCGGCCCGGTCTTACTGTCTGTTGATAGGCTAGGTGCTGGGGGCAAGATGCTTTCCAAGAGTTTGAAGACCCTTGAAGTGCGGACCTGCGAACAATGGCGAGAGTGGCTCACCGAGCACCTCGACTCGGAATCGGAGGTGTGGCTCGTATTCCACAAGCGTCAGACGGGGCTTCCATCCATCGCCTACGACGATGCCCTCGATGAGGCACTGTGTTTCGGCTGGATTGATAGCCT
>QHWF01000139.1 GCA_003222455.1 Acidobacteriota bacterium | reverse complement strand
CGGTCCACCCCGGGATGACGCCATTCACCGGAAATGTTGCCGGTTGACCCGACACAATGGAGCTCTCGAACATCTTGCCATCCGTCGTCCAGCCCGTGTAATGCACCGTCACCTGGCTGCCTGGCTTGGGGTGACGGCCGCCGACACCCTGAGCGAGGATCTTGTAGGCGAGGCCGCTCGCGGTCTTCTTTGCCTCGGACGGCGGGGCTTTCACGTCTGGCGGCGGACGGTTCGGCATATCGACCAGCTCGACGTCGAACACGAGCATCCCTTTCGGTTCACGCGCGCCTTTGTACGCGAGCGATTCGGGAATCCACAGGCGGCGCTTTTCACCAGGCACCATGAGCTTCAGTCCTTCGCTGAAGCCGGCGATGACGCGGTTCACGGGAAAGACGGCCGGCTTGCCGCTGGCCACCGAACTGTCGAACATCGAGCCGTCGGTCTTCCAGCCCGTGTAGTGGACCCTGACGAGATCCTCTGCGGTGGGATGTTCGTTGCCCGTTCCATTGGTGATCACTTTCGTCGCGAGGCCCGACGCCGTCTTCGTGGCGTCGCCGGGCGGCGCGGCGACATCGGCTGGCGGCGGAATCGATTTCGGAGTGCTCGTCTGTGCCGGCGCAAGCGTCAGAACCAGGAGGAATGCCGAGGTCAGGAAACCCATATCAACTCTCAACTCTCAACTGACAACTCTCAACTCTCACGCTCAACTGTCAACGTTTCAACTCTCACGGCCGGCTGGAAGTTGAGACTTGAGAGTTGAGCGTTGAGACTTGAAAGTTGAATTTATCGCTGCCGCCGTTGCAGTTCCTCGAGCGTCTTCTTCAGCGCCTCAAGCTTCTGTCCCGCCTCTCCCAGCTTGCCTTCCGCGGTGAGGCGCTGGTAGTCGGCGAGGTTTCGTCCCGCTTCGGTGATGAGCGCGTCCGTGTCGCCGCCGGCAGCCGCTTTCGTTCCAGGCTCCGATCGTGCCGCCGTCGGCGGAGCACTGCGTTCACCGGAACCAGCCGCGACGGCCACACCTGCCGCCTGTGCGGCGTTTCCAAACAGTGCCGCCATCGCCGCTTCGAATGTCGGTCCATACGCCAGCCGATCCTGCAGCGCCAGGACCACGATGCGCAGTTCAGGCATCGGGCTCCGTTCAGCCTGCAGGTAGATCGGTTCCGCGTACAGCAGCGCGCGGCCAACGGGAATCACGATCAGGGTTCCCCGGCGGACGTGCGATCCCTGCTGGTTCCAGAGGCTCAGCATACTTGACAGCTGCGGGTTCTGGTCGATTCGGGCTTCCACCTGCAGCGGTCCGTCGACGAGCCTGTTCTTGGGAAAGTCGAAGGCGACCACCTTCCCGTAATGCGGGCCGTCGCCGCGGCCCGCAATCCAGCCGATCAGGTTGTTGCGGTTCGACGGCGTGAACGGAAGAATCTCCACGAACTCGATGTCGTGCTCGCCCGGCAGCTTCATCAGGACGAAGTTCGGCTCGATGGTTTGTGTCGACTGCTCGCGCCGTTCGTTGAGTCGAATCTCGCTGGCCACGGTCCACAGGTCCTCGCGGTTGTAGAAGACCTCGGGAACGGTCATGTGATACAGACCGTACACCATCGCCTGGAGCTCCAGCAGCAGCTCCGGGTACCGCACATGTGTGCGCAGGAAGGGCGGCATCGCGCCGATGTCCTTGAAGAGACTGGGAAACACAGCACGATACGCCACGATGATCGGATCGTCGGGATCGATGACATAAAAGGTAGTCGTGCCGTCGTACGCGTCGACGACTGCCTTCACGCTGTTGCGTACGTAGTTGATCGCGTTGCGGCCGAGCCGGTAATGACGCGAATACGGGTAAGTGTCGGACGTCGTGAACGCGTCGAGCATCCACGACAGCCGCCCGTCGTCTCCGACAATGATGTAAGGATCAGGATCGAAGGTCAGGAACGGCGCCAGCGCTTCGGCACGCTCGCGCACGTTGCGACGCATCAACAGGCGGCTGTCGGCCGTCACGTCATCGCTGAACGGCAGCTTTCCGGAATCGCCGCGATTGACCGCAATCAGCAGCCGGCGGAAGAATCCGCCGATCGCAATACCGCCCGTGCCCTCGTACGACGTGACGCTGTTGGTATCGCCCTGGGGATAATTGAACGCCTTCTGGCGTGTCCGCACGTACACGTCGCTGTTCGTCATCTCGCCGAAATAGACTTCCGGGCGCGTCACCTTGATGCTGGGGATGGTGCTTCGGACCGGCATATCGCTCAACGTGAGCGCCGGCATCCCCTCGGGCGTGAAGCCGTTCACCGGGTTCATCGTCACCCCGTAGCCGTGGGTGTAAATCAGCTTTTCGTTGATCCAGTTGCGGCTGCTCTCGGGCAGCTTCTCGATGCTCAGCTCGCGCGTGGCCAGCATCATCTGGCGCGCCGATCCGTCGATCACGTACCGATCGATGTCGATGTCGGGAAAGTCGTAATACGTCCGGATTTCCTGAATCTGCCGCAGCGTGTCCTGCAGCGCACGCCAGTCCCAGAGGCGGATGTTCTCGATTGTGGATCGATTGTTGCCGAGATCGACCGCGTCCACTCCAGACTCGGCCGGGAAGGCACGGCTTTCGACGCGATCCAGCGCGAAGGCCCGTCTCGTCATCTCGATGTTGTGTGCGATGTAGGGCCGTTCCCGCACGAGCTCGTTGGGCTTGACGATGAAGCTGCTGACGTACGAAGAGATCAGGGTGACCGCGACAACCGAGACGGCGGCGGGAACCATCGCCGCGACGAGCCATCGGAGCCGCGGTGCAGCGACCGCATTGACGAGCGCCATCGCCGCGCCCGCTGCCAGCGCGACCGCAATGACGACCGATCCCGTCAGCGTGACGTGCGCGTCGGTATACGTGACGCCGGTGAACACCACGCGATCGGTGAACAGACGATCGAAGCGACCGAGATAGACGCGCGCGGCCAGCGCCAGCAGCAGCGTCGCAAAGCTGATGGACAGGCCACGCCACGCCGCGGTACCGGGCGTGGCGCGGCCGCGACTGAGGATCCGCGTGCCGCCGGTGATCACGACGAAGAAGATGGCGATGCCGCATGCAATCACCGCGAGCGTGGTGATCCAGTCCACAACCATGTGCCAGGCCGGCAATGTGAACAGATAGAACGGCAGCTCGCGAAAGAAGATCGGATCGACCAGCGGCGACGCACCGGCAGGCACCGATGCGACGCCGCCTCCATACCAGTAGAGTGCGAGCGCCGTCCAGTCCGCTGTCATCCCCGCACCCGTTGCGAGCGCGACAACAAGGGCGGCGGCCAGCGCAATCAACCGCAGAACCGGTTCGACCGGAAGCTGCAGCGGCTGGCCGTTGATGATAATGGTACCGCCCGTGATGTCGTTGAGCCGATCGGGCTTGAACGCGAGAAACGCGCCGTAGAGCGCGACGAACGTGAGGCCGGCGAACAGGACGAATACGCTGGCCTGGATGGTGAGCGTTTTCCAGAACACCGCTAAGTAGCCGAGGGAATCGAACCAGAGTGCCTCGACGTAATACGACAACGCCGCCCCCCCGGCCACGAGCAGGACGGCGAGAACGCCGAAGACGACCAGCCGTCCGCGCCGCCGGGGCGGGCGTGGCGGTGCCGGCCAGTCGACGATGGAGCGATCGCGGGGCGTGTTCATTCGGCTCTCAGCTTTCAGCTCTCAGCTCTCAGGTTTCAACTGTCAGCAAAAGATAGCTGACAGCCGATAGCCGATAGCTGACAGCTGGTAGCCGACAGCCGATAGCTGATGTGCATTAGTGTCAGATGCATCGCGTTATTTTACCGGCCGCGGAGCGTGTCTGAGAAACGACTAATCCCACCACGGAGGACGCGGAGGACGCGGAGATTCAATCCTGCCCTTCGCCTCTCGACGCCTCCGGGACGGCCTGAGGCCCTCGAGGGGTCAAGGGGTAAACAGCAACAGGATTTTTCCTCCTGTCCTCCGCGTCCTCCGTGGTAACTCGCTAGATGACCAACACGATCTTGCCGAGCGCGCCAGGCTCCAGGACCGCCTGATGCGCCCGGGCCGCCTCGGCCAGGGGCATCTCGCGTCCCACCACCGGGTTCAGCGTGTGGTTCTGCAGGCCGGCGCCGATGGCCGCGTGGATCTCGGCCAAATCGTTATCGCTCACGTTGAACAACATGAGACTGCGGATGTCGGCGTCGCGTCCCATCGCATCGCGAGGATTGATCTCGACGCGTCCGCGACTGCCGACGACCACCACACGCCCGTGTTTTGCGAGCAGGCCCAGATCGCGATCGAGGTTCACATGGGCCGCCATTTCGACAATCAGATCGACGCCGCGGCCCGCCGTGGCCGTCACGATCGCATCGGTGTATCCCTGCTCGCGATGGTTCACGACCACGTCGGCGCCACGTGCCCGGATGGCGGCGAGGCCGGCATCGGTTCCTCCGCTGCCGATGACCGTCATCCCGTGTGCGCGGGCCAGCTCCACCGCCGCGAGACCGACGCCGCCGGTTGCGCCGTGTATCAGAACGGTTTCCGACGGGCGCGCGCGGCCCCGCTGAAACAGCGCGCGATAGGCGGTCGCGTACGGGACGCCGAGCGCTGCGCCTTGTCCGAACGAAATGCCGGCGGGCAGGGGGTGAACTTGATCGGGCGTCGCCAGCACGAGCTCCGCGTACGTGCCGGCGCCGGCAGGTCGCGATCCTGGGGCGGCGCCAATGTAGACGCGATCGCCGGGCGCGAACCGATCCATCCCGGCTCCGACGGCTTCGATTTCGCCAGCCCCATCGAACCCCGGTGTGTAGGGAGGCACGGCTTTCCGCGCGTGCGCACCGGCACGGATGTAGGTGTCGACCGGATTCACACCCGCGGCGCGCATCCGCACGAGCACTTCGCCGTCGTGCGGGGCCGGACGCGGCACATCTTCCAGCTTTAACATTTCAGGTCCGCCGAGCTGTCGAACGACGATGGCGCGCATGTTTCAACTCCCGGATCGAGTGTTCGTTTGCCGGCTGCGAATGCTACCATGAGGAGATTCATGTCACTGGTGAAGCTGCACCGGACGACTGGCGTCAGAGTCGGCCACGTTCAGGTTGGCGGCGGCGCGCCGATCGTCGTGCAGTCGATGACGTTGACCGATACGGCCGACGCCCGATCGACCGCGCAGCAGTGTATCGATCTGGCCGAAGCGGGATCCGAGATGGTGCGGGTGACGGTCAACCGGCCGGAAGCGGCGGCGGCGGTCCCGGAAATCAAGCAGCGCATGCTCGACGCCGGCTGCGCCGCGCCGCTGATCGGCGATTTCCACTACAACGGTCACCTGCTGCTCACCAGATATCCGCAATGCGCGAGCGCACTCGACAAGTACCGCATCAATCCTGGCAACGTCGGGACCGGCCGCCGTCGCGACGAGCAGTTCGCGACCATTTGCAACGTGGCGGTCGACAACGCGCGGCCGGTGCGCATCGGCGTCAACGGCGGGTCGTTGAACCAGGAGCTCGTCGTCTCGAAGATGCAGGAGAACACCGATCGCAACCTGGGCCGGACGTCCGAGGACATTATCAACGAGTGCATGGTGATCTCGGCGATCGAGTCGACGGCGCTGGCCCTCGAGAGCGGGCTGCGGCGGGATCAAATCATCATTTCCTGCAAGACGTCCCGCCCCCGCGATCTGATTGTGGTGTACCGCGCCCTCGCGAAGCAGACCGACCAGCCGCTGCATCTCGGTCTGACCGAGGCGGGAATGGGAACCAAAGGGCTGGTCTGGTCGGCGTCGGCGATGGGTGTTCTGTTGCACGAAGGGATCGGCGACACCATCCGCGTGTCGCTGACGCCGCGTCCTGGCGGCGATCGCCGCGAAGAGGTCTACGCCGCGTGCGAGCTGTTGCAGGCGCTCGGTCTGCGCGCGTTCGCGCCCAGCGTCACCGCCTGCCCGGGCTGCGGCCGCACCACGAGCACCACCTTCCAGGAACTGGCCGAGCGTGTTCAGGCATACGTCCGGAACAAGATGCCGGAATGGAAGGCGACGCGTGAAGGCGTGGAGTCGTTGACGCTGGCCGTGATGGGCTGTGTCGTGAACGGTCCCGGCGAGTCGAAGGCCGCCAACATCGGCATCAGCCTGCCGGGCACCGGCGAAGCGCCGACCTGCCCGATCTACATCGATGGCGAGCACGTCACGACGCTGCGCGGAACCTATGAGGAGCTTGCCGGCGAGTTCCAGCGCCTCATCGATCAATACGTCGAGCAGAAATACCCGAGACGGCCGGCTTGATTAGCTGAGGATCCTCAGATCCTCAGCCACGACGATCAACGCAGAACGCGCAGAACCCGCAGAACCCGCAGAGAAAACCGGTTTGGTTCTGCGAGTTCTGCGGTTTCTGCGTTGAATGTCGTGATGTGTGGCGGCGTCAGTTGCTCGGACACGCTCCTAGTGAACCGTGTATGGCTCGTGCAGCGCGAACGGCGCAATCTCGGCGTCGAAATGTTCCCCGTCATCAGTCACCATCTGATACGTTCCCCGCATCACGCCGGTCGACGTGGGAAGTGGGCAGCCCGACGTGTACTCAAACGATTCCCCGGGCGACAGCACGGGTTGCTCGCCGACCACACCGGCACCGCGCACTTCTTCAGTGTGACCGGTGGCGTCGGTAATGATCCAATGACGGCTGAGGAGCTGGACGGTTTGATCGCGTTCGTTGGTGATTCGGACCGTGTAGTGGAAAAACCACTGACTCTGAAACGGCAACGAACGCTCGGGCGCGTACTGTGACTCCACCTCGACACGGACGTTGTTCGTGATGGCTTCGGAGCACGAGGCGTGCAGCGGCTGGTTCGATTCCGGCATGAATCGACTCATGATACCAACGTTCGAGCCGTGTCACACCACGAGCCAATCAACGTCAACCAATTCGCGCCGTCTCCGACTCGACTGACGATCAATCGGACCACATCGGGCACGACTCTACGTAAGTAGCGGACCGAAAAAATCCACCGTAGCGCAGCCCTTGAGGGCTGCCCGGCGGCGCTGATGCAGGCCTGAAGGCCTGCGCTACGAGCCGCCGCCGGTCACTGCGTAAGTAGCGGAGCGATCACGTTATCCTTGAACATGCAGACCATACAACCCGCCAGGCTCAAGCACGGTGTCTCGCCGGACAGGGTCCGCGCTGCCACATCCATGGAGCAAGCCACGGCCGCTACCGTGATTCATGGACGGGCGCTCATCTTCTGGGATCCGAGAGGTCCCGGCAACACCAGAAAGCTCGACGCGATCGACACCGATCAGATTACGCCGGCGGCCGACTGCGTGTCCGAGAGCCTCGACACCCTCGACGAGCGCTGGAAGGCCGGGGCGTTCCGCTACCTGATGCCCGACTTTCGCGCTCGCGTCCACTGCGGCGAGACGTTCGTCATCGCCGGCGATCGGTTCGCCATTGGATCGTCGCGCGAGATGAGTCCGGCCGGCTTGAAGGCGGTTGCCGAAGAGGCCGGCCTCGAGATGGTTGTCGTCTGTGGCCACAACATGGGCGATATCTTCCGCCGTAACGCGCTGAATCTCGGTCTCCACGTCGTCCAGAGTCCCGAGGCGGTGGCGGACGCGCGCGATGGCGACGAGCTCAGCTTCGAGCCGCAGTCGCGGCGGTTGACCAATGAGACGCGCAAGAAAACATACGAGCCGGTTCCGCTGACGGCGAAGGAAGACGAGATTCGCCGCACGGGAGGCATCTTCGCCGCCGGCCGGCGCGAGCTCGCACGCGCGGTCGACACCGTGCCTCGCGTCGAGTGGCCCGATCCCGAAACCGCCCGCCGCCTGACATCCACCGAGCAGATTGTGTGGGCCCACCGCGTTGACAAAGGCGCGAACGATGTGGTGCGGCCTGGCGTCACGCTGCGCGTCTATGCCGACCTGCTCCCCGCGTCGGACGGGACGGCGCCGTTCGCGATTCACACGTTCAACCAGATTACAGGCGGGAACACGATGTTCCCGCGTCAGGCCGCCATCGCGAACGATCATTTCGTCTTCACCGGCAGGGACGACGACGACAGGCAGACGGCGATCGGACGCGAATTCGCGCGCCTGCACGACATCACGGCGCCCTATTACGCCACGCCGGGCGACGGCATTTTCCATTTCTATTTTCCCGAGCAGGGCCTGGTCATGCCGGGCCAGTTCATTCCCGGCGCCGACTCACACAGCCGTGCGTATGGCGCATACGGCGCCGCCGGCATCGGCGTCGGGTCGACCACCCTGGGATTCGGCTGGTCCACCGGCTACATCTACTTCACCGTGGCGAAGGCGCGCCGGGTCGGGTTCACCGGGCAGCTCCAGTCGTGGGTGAGTGGCAAGGACATCGTGCTCGAGTTGCTGCGGCGGTGGGGCGCGACGCAGGCCCAGGGCATGTCGGTGGAGCTCGTCGACCAGAACAAGCAGCTGCCCCTGACCTATCGGAACACCATCGCGAACATGATGGCGGAAGCCGAGGCCCTGAATGGCATCTTCGCGCCCGACGAGATCACATATGCGTGGTACCGGGCCAAAGGCATCACCGATCTGCCGTATCCGCCGTTCGCTCCCGGCGCCGACGCCGCGTACGAGCTCGACGAGTCGCTCGATCTGTCCGAGGTGATGCCGATGATCGCGAAGCCGTTCAGTCCCGGCAACGCGTTTTCAGCGGACGACGTGGCGCGCGAGCGCATCACGTTCGACAAGGCGCTCATCGGATCGTGCACGAACGGGAGCTACGACGATTTGCTCGCCGCGGCGCTGGTGGTCCGCGGGGCGATGAAACAGGGTGCCCGGCGTGCGGTGAAGGAGCTCGTGGTGTTTCCGGGATCCGGCGGTGTCAGCCGGCAGATCGAGCGTCCTGACGCACGCCTGGACGGCCAGTCGATCGCCGAGGTGTTTCGGTCGATCGGCGGACAGATTCGGCAATCGTGGTGCGGGCCGTGCTTCGGCCAGGGCCCCGACGCGCTGCAGAAAGGGCAGCGCGCCATCACGTCCTTCAACCGCAACTGGCAGAACCGGATGGGCGTCGGCGGCGAAGGCTATCTCGCCAGCCCCGCCGTCGTCGCCTCGTCTGCGCTGATTGGGTATATGG
>QHWF01000138.1:7812-9108 GCA_003222455.1 Acidobacteriota bacterium | reverse complement strand
CACGAACGCGCGCGCGCGCCTGACCCTGACCGGCCGGACGCGCGAGGAAGAATTCGGCGCCGTGCTGCTGTTCCGATCGCGCTATCTTGCGCCGGCGTCGCATTCCGCCCGGTTCTATCGCGAGTACTTCCGGCCCGCCGCCGAGCACGTGGTGGAGAAGGATCGCCGCCGCTGGCTGGTGGTCTACCGCGGCGTCGAGTTCTACCTGCATCTCGATCAGCTGCTGGTTCCGGCGAGCGACGGCTACTTCGTCGAGGTGAAGTCGCGCACGTGGTCGCGGCGCGACGCGCAGGACAAAGCCGATGTCATCAGCGAGCTGCTGGCCCTCTTCGGGACCAGCGCGGACGACACGATCAGTGATGGCTACGTCGATCTCGTGGCCGGCGGCCGGCGCTGACGTGCGGACCGCGCGATCAGGCGTGGACGAGCCGGGAGGCTGAACGCGGACGTCGAGCCGGGGCGCTGGCGATCGAGGCGGCGCTCGAGAACGACGGCGGATCGCTCGCCGGGAACGAATGCATCGACTGCGTCGTCACCCGATCCTTCGCGCGCTGCTGCAGCAGATAGTCGAGGCGTGCGCTCGCGTAGCGCGGATTGCAGAGACCGTTCGTGGCGCACGTCCACATGGTCAGGCCGCCCAGCGCGCACATCACGCCCTTCCACGAACGGCGCCTCGCGCCGTACGTAATCGCCGCCGCGCCGGCGGCGCCAATCACCCAGGGGAGCAGACGTTCCTCGATCGTCACCCCACTCCATCCGCGTTTGTCCCATACGCTTCCATTCGCGCGCCGATACACAAGATTCGTAGACGGTTCTAACAAGATACTTCTCCCTTAGCAATCGGCGCCGTCGCCGGCGCGATTGAATTTGAAAACTGTGGCCTATTCTGGAGGCGCTGGGTTATACAGCTAAGCTGCAAGTGTCGGACCGGCTGTGCCAGAGTCCACCCATCAGTTTAGAAGGGAATTTCAGCGCGAGGAGAAATTTCGTGCACGATGGATTTCCGACACCTGGGGTGTAACGGTTACATGCGGACGTCGACCGCTTACGCCGAAAGACGACGAGCGCGGTGCATCGATGTCGAGGCAGGCACTGGTGCGCACATCCGTCGTCAAACGAACGTTGCGCCCTTTGCGACCTCTGCGTTCAATCGTGACATGTGCTCTAGCCGATCACTGCATCGAAAAATTAATCGTGATCGTCACGACCACCGGCACCGGCTGCCCATTCAGGCGCGCCGGCGTGTATCGCCACTGACGGACGGCATCCACCGCCGCCTGATCAAGCAGTGGGACC
>QHWF01000138.1:0-7778 GCA_003222455.1 Acidobacteriota bacterium | reverse complement strand
ATCACCATGCCTTTCACGTGCGCGGCCTGTGCAATCGATGGATATGTCGGCGTCACGTCCGCGATCTTCTTCGGCGCCTCGATGCCTTTGTGAAGGTGGATAGGTAGTTGCGGCAAGGGCGTCGGGGGTGGCAGGGCTTCTGCCGGGCCAATCGATTCGAAACCTGCAATCCCGTGTTCCAGGCCGACGACGGCGCCAGCCGGCGTCCCACTCGTCACATTCTCGATGCCAGTCTCCGGCATGATGCTGCGCGGTTCGATCGTTGGCGCACCGGGTGACACCAACGCCGTCTGTGTGCCTGCAGCGCGTCGCGGTGGCGGCGGCACCGCAATGCTTGCCAGATGAACGAGGCGTATCTCTTCGAATACCATCGGCCTTCGCGGGAAGGGCAGCGGGCCGACTGCGAAAACCTGCACGATGACGATCAGCGCAACGACAACCGTGTGCAGCGCCACGGAAAAAATCGTCAGACTTCGTCTGCGCGCGGATCGAGACTGGCGTTGAACAAGCGCGCCCCCGAACAGATCGTGCGGCATGGCGGTTCCTTCGGTGAGATGTCCGATTACCGTCTCAGCGTGCAGTCACGAAGATTTGGACACCCTGGCTGGCGGAAGGTTCCGAGCGATCTGTTGTCACTCTCCGGCCGGGCCCGACCGCAGAACCTGCGCCACACGGCGAAACACGACGTCCATCATCGGCGCCGTGAGCTTGCCCGTGTTCGTGTTCTGCCGGCTTGGATGAAAGCAGCCGATCAATGTCTGACCGTTCGGCAGCGAATACGCCGCCGCATGGCCGAATGCCGGCCGGGGACGGACGACGACGTTGCGCCGCGTCAGCACGCGCAAGTACGCGTCGAATCCGATCCGGCCGAGTCCGACGATCACCTGAACGCGGGGAAGCGCGGCGAGCTCCGCGTCGAGATGCGGCAGACACCGGGCGATTTCCTCCGGCGTGGGCTTGTTGGCTGGCGGTGCGCAACGGACGGCAGCCGTGATGTACGCGTCGTGGAGCCGCAACCCATCGTCGGGCCGCTGGGACGTGGGGATGTTCGCAAGCCCCGCGCGGTGCAGCGCCGACATCAGGAAATCGCCGGAGCCGCCGCGGCCATCACCGGTGAAGACACGCCCGGTCCGGTTCGCGCCGTGTGCCGCGGGCGCCAGGCCGATCAACACCAGCCGCGCGTGCGGATCGCCGAAACCGGGGACCGGCCGCGCCCAGTAGGCGTCGTCGCGAAACGCCCGTCGTTTCTCGCGCGCCACCCGCGCGCAATACTCGCGCAGACGCGGACAGCGATCGCACGACACGATCGCGTCGTGCACGAGCGTCAGCGTGTTCTTCATGCGCGACGCGCCAGCGGCGGGTCCAACCCACTGACGCCGTTCTGGTTTTCTTTGCGCGCCTGGCGCCGGCCAGGCCGTAGCTCGCTCGAATTCCGTCGAGCGAAGGCTGGACCTTTGCGTTCGACGGTCACGCGCGCCCGCGGCGCCGCATGACCGCGCGTGCAGGCGTGCAGTTGTCGGACCATTTCGCTATTCTACGGTGGGGAGTACAATTAATGGTTGGTCTGGAGCCCGTCCGACGGGAAGCCGCCGGTTGATTGGCTCCATGTCGTTTCCGATCAGGCGAACGACGACTTTCGAGGGAAAGGATCGGTCCCGTGAGACACATTGCTTCGAAAGACGCCGCGGAGCTCAACGCGCTCGAAACCCGCGAATGGCTCGACTCGCTCGACTACGTGCTGCAGAGCGGTGGACCGGCGAAAGTGGCGCGCCTGCTGCGCGAGCTGACGATCCACGCCCGTCAGAACGGGGTCAAGCTGCCGTTTACCGCGAACACACCGTACATCAATACCATCCCGCCCGACGAGCAGGCGATGATGCCGGGCAGCCCCGACATCGAGCGGCGCATCAAGAGCCTCGTCCGGTGGAACGCCGCCGCGATGGTCGTGCGCGCCAACAAGGCGGACGAAGGGATTGGCGGCCACATCTCGACCTTTGCCTCGGCCGCGACGTTGTACGAAGTCGCATTCAACCACTTCTTCCGCGGCCGCGGCCGCGGCGACGGCCCCGGGAACGGAGACGAAGCCGACGGCGACGTGATCTTCTTCCAGGGACACGCGGCGCCCGGCATCTACGCGCGCGCGTATCTCGAAGGGCGGATCGACGAATCGCACCTCGAAAACTTCCGTCGTGAAACCAGACCGGGCGGCGGCCTGTCCTCCTATCCCCATCCCTGGCTGATGCCCGACTTCTGGGAATATCCGACCGTGTCGATGGGGCTGGGGCCGATCATGGCGATTTACCAGGCGCGCTTCATGCGCTACCTCGAGGATCGCGGCCTCAAGCAGAAATCGAGCGCGAAGGTCTGGGCATTTCTTGGCGACGGCGAGACCGACGAGCCGGAAGCGCTCGGCGCCATCACGTTGCCCGCGCGCGAGAAGCTCGACAACCTCATCTTCGTCATCAACTGCAATCTTCAGCGCCTCGATGGTCCCGTGCGCGGCAACGGTCAAATCATTCAGGAGCTCGAGGCGGCGTTCCGGGGCGCCGGGTGGAACGTCATCAAAGTGCTCTGGGGGCGCGAATGGGATCCGCTGCTCGCGAAAGATCGCGACGGGCTCCTCGTCAACCGCATGGGCGAAATCGTGGACGGCCAGTATCAGAAGTACGCCGTTGAATCCGGCGCCTACGTCCGCGAGCATTTCTGGGGCGCCGATCCGCGTCTCCTCGAGATGGTGAAGCACCTCTCCGACGATCAGCTGAAAAAGATGACGCTCGGCGGCCACGATCCGATCAAGGTCTACAACGCGTACAAGGCGGCGGTCGAGCACAAAGGCGTCCCCACGGTCGTGCTCGCCCGCACGATCAAGGGCTACGGGCTGGGCGAGGCCGGCGAAGGCAAGAACATCACGCACCAGCAGAAGAAGATGAACGAGGACGAGCTGCGGGCATTCCGCACCCGGTTCAACATTCCCGTGGGCGATACCGAAGTCGCGAACAGCCCGTTCTATCGCCCGCCCGACGACAGCGCGGAAATCAAGTACATGCGCGAGCGCCGCAAGGCGCTCGGCGGGTTTCTGCCGTCGCGCAAGGTTCGCAGCGAGCCGCTCAAATCGCTGTCAACCGAGTTGTTCGAGGAGTTCTACAAAGGCACCGAGGGGCGCAAGGCGTCGACGACGATGGTGTTCGTGCGGTTGCTGTCGAAGATGCTGCGCGACAAGGAGGTCGGCCGCCTCGTCGTGCCGATCGTGCCCGACGAAGCACGGACGTTCGGGATGGAAGCGCTGTTCCGTCAGGTCGGCATCTACTCACATGTCGGCCAGGTCTACGAGCCGGTCGATATGGACACGCTTCTGTATTACAAGGAAGCGTCGGACGGCCAGATCCTCGAGGAAGGCATCACCGAAGCCGGATCGATGTCGTCGTTCATCGCCGCCGGCACCGCCTACGCCACCCACGGCGTCAACACCATTCCGTTCTTCATTTATTACTCGATGTTCGGGTTCCAGCGGATCGGGGATCTGATCTGGGCCGCCGGCGACTCGCGGACGCGCGGCTTCATGCTCGGCGGGACGTCCGGGCGCACGACGCTCGCCGGCGAAGGTCTGCAGCATCAGGATGGCCAGACGCATCTCTTCGCCATGGCCTACCCGAACTGCCTCGCCTACGACCCCGCGTTCGCGTACGAGATCGCGGTGATCATCCAGGACGGCATCCGGCGGATGTACGTCGATCAGGAGAGCATCTTCTACTACCTCACGGTGATGAACGAGCAGTATGCGATGCCGGCCATGCCGGACGGTTCGCACGACGGCATCCTGAAAGGGTTGTACCGCTTCCGCGCGACGTCCACCCCCGATGCGCCGCTTCGCGCGCAGCTGTTCGGCAGCGGAGCGATTCTGCCGGAGGTGATTCGCGCGCAGGAAGTGCTCGAGTCGAAGTACAACGTGGGCGCGGACGTGTGGAGCGTCACCAGTTACAGCGAGCTGTACCGGGAAGGCCATGCGGCGGAGCGCTGGAACATGCTGCACCCCGCGGAGACGCCGAAGGTGCCGTACGTCACGCAGTGCCTGGCGGCGGCCCCGGGCGTCTTCATCGCTGCGTCCGACTACGTGAAGGCGCTGCCCGACTCGATCGATCGCTGGCTGCCGCGGCCGCTCACCACCCTCGGCACCGACGGGTTCGGCCGGAGCGACAACCGCGCGGGGCTGCGCGAGTTCTTCGAGGTCGATTACCGCTACGTCATCGTCGCCACGCTCGCCGCCCTCGCGCGCGAAGGGACGATCGAGCCATCGATCGTGGAGGCTGCGATCAAGGCGCACAATGTGAATCCCGAGAAGGTGAATCCTGCTGTTTCGTGAGTGATAAAAAACACACTTCGCGTTAGAGGATCTTCCGTGATCGACTTCACCCTCCCGGAGCTCGGCGAAAACATCACGGTCGGCGACGTGCTCCGCATCCTCGTCAAACCCGGCGACACCCTGGCGAAAGATCAACCGGTTCTCGAGCTGGAAACAGACAAAGCGACCATCGAGGTGCCTTCGTCGGTTGCGGGACGGGTCACCGACCTCAAGGTGAAGGAGGGCGACAAAGTCAAAGTCGGCCAGGCGATTCTGAGCGTCGAGGACGGAGCTCCTTCAGAAAAGCCGGCGCTGTCGGCCGAGCCCGCGAAGCCGGCCGCACCCGCGAAGGCCGCCGAGCCGTCGCAGCCCACCCGACCCGCTAAGCGCGCCGAGACCGGTCCCGCTGCGACCGCTCCTGCCGAAGCGAGGCCGGCGCCGGGCGGCGCCGTGGCGGCGACTTCGGGCGAGAACGTGCCGGACGAGCCCGGACTCGAACAACATGTCGAAGGCGTGCGGCGCGAGCCGGTCACTGAGAAGGCTGGCGTCAGGAAACAGGCGATCGAGGAAACCGAGCCCATCGAAGCGACCGCTCCGGGAATGCGCGCCGCGCAGGCCGACAGCCGGAAAGTCGTCGACATTACGCGTGGCGCCCGCGCTGCAGCCGAACCGGCTGCGGCCGAAACGCCGTCGGCACCTGCGGCTCCATCGGTGCGCCGCATGGCGCGCGAGCTCGGCGTGAATGTCGATCAAGTCGCCGGGAGTGGCGCCGACGGCCGGATCTCGATCGAGGATGTGAAGGCGCATGCGAAACGGCTGATAGGCGCCACGACGGCTGCTTCGGCGCCGACAGTGCCGCTGCCCGATTTCAGCCGCTGGGGACCTGTGGAGCGCCAACCGATCCGCGCGGTCCGGCGCAAGACGGCGGAGCATCTCAGCGCCGCCTGGGCTGCCGTGCCGCACGTCACCCAGTGCGACCTCGCCGACATCACAGCCCTCGAAGAGATGCGCCGGAAGTATGCGCGGCAGGTCGAGGCCGCCGGCGGGAACCTGACGGTAACGGCCATTGCCGTAAAAATCGTGGCGGCCGCGCTGAAGGTCTTTCCGCAGTTCAACGCGTCGATCGATCTGGCCGCGGACGAAATCGTGGTGAAGAAATACGTGAACGTCGGCGTGGCGGTGGACACCGATCGCGGATTGCTCGTGCCGGTGATCCGCAATGCCGATCAGAAGAACATCGTGCAGTTGGCGGTGGAACTCATGCAATTGTCGGAGAAGGCGCGGACCCGCAAGATCGCACTCGACGAGATGCAGGGGGGGTGTTTCAGCATCTCGAATCTCGGCGGCATCGGCGGGACGTACTTCACGCCGATCGTCAACGCGCCGGAAGTCGCCATCCTCGGCATCTCGCGCGCGCGCATGGATCCGGTGTACCGCGACAGTCAGCTCGTGCCGCGCCTGATGCTGCCGCTGTCGCTGTCGTACGACCATCGCGTGATTGACGGCGCCGACGGCATCCGGTTCCTGCGCTGGGTCGCCGAAGCGTTCGAACAACCTTTTCTATTGGCCCTTCAGGGATAACGGCTCATCACGAAGGCACGGAGAAACACGAAGAAAGCGAAGATAATTCACTACGGAAAGTCCTTCGTGCGCTTCGTCCCCTTCGTGACTTCGTGATGGAGCTGTCGACGCATATGAACTCCACTCAACTCATCGTCGTCGGGGGCGGCCCCGGCGGATATGCCGCCGCGTTCCTGGCTGCCGATCTCGGGCTCCGTACAGCGCTCGTGGATCCCGAAACGAATCCCGGCGGTGTGTGCGTGTACCGCGGATGCATTCCGTCCAAAGCACTGCTGCATGTCGCGAAGGTGCTCGACGAATCACGCCATGCGAAAGCATGGGGGATCGACTTCGGCGAGCCGGCGATCGACCTGGCGAAGCTGCGTGCGTTCAAGGACAACGTCGTCAAACGGTTGACGAGCGGGACCGGCCAGCTCGTTAAGCATCGCAAGGTGCAGTATCTGCAGGGGCTTGCCGAAATGGTCGACGCGCACAACCTGCGCGTCAAGCGCCCGGACGGAAAAGAAGAACAGGTGCAATTCGAGCACGCCATTCTCGCCACCGGATCGGTGCCGGCCATTCCGCCGATGCTGAACGTCGACGACCCGCGCGTCATGGACTCGACCGCCGCCCTCGACCTTCCCGACATTCCCGAATCGTTCCTCGTCGTCGGCGGCGGCTACATCGGCCTCGAGCTCGGGACCGTGTATGCCACCCTCGGCAGCGCGGTCACGGTCGTGGAGATGACACCGGGTCTGCTGCCGGGCGCCGATCGGGATCTCGTCGACATCCTCGCGAAGCGTGTCGCGCAGACGATGAAGCGTGTGCTGCTGAACACGAAGGTCGTGGCGTTGAAGCCGGAGGAGCAGGGCATCCGCGTCACGTTCGAAGGCGAGGTGGATCCGAAGGCGCAGGTGTTCAGTCGCGTGCTCATCGCCGTCGGGCGCCGGCCGAACTCGAAGATTCCAGGCCTCGAGAAGACCCACGTCCAGGTCGATCAGCGCGGCTTCATCATGGTGGACGAGCAGCGCCGCACGCACGAGCCGTCGATCTTCGCGATTGGCGATGTCGTGGGCGAGCCGATGCTGGCGCACAAGGCGTCGCACGAGGGTCGCGTGGCCGTGGAAGTGATGGCAGGCGAGAACGTCGCCTTCACGCCGCGCGCCATTCCCGCGGTCGTGTTCACCGATCCCGAGCTCGCGTGGGCCGGACTCACCGAAACGCAGGCCGCGAAAGACAGCCGGGGGGTGGTTATCGCCAAGTTCCCGTGGGGGGCCTCAGGCCGGGCCATCACGCTCGATCGGACGGATGGTCTGACGAAGCTCGTGCTCGACCCCGACACCGAACGGCTGCTCGGCGTCGGCCTCGTCGGTCCGGGCGCCGGCGAACTGATTGCCGAAGGCGTCCTCGGCATCGAGATGGGCGCGAACGCCACCGACCTCAAGCTGTCCATCCACCCGCATCCGACGCTGACCGAAACCATGATGGAGTCGGCGGAAGTGTTCTTCGGTCAGGCCACACATGTGTATCGGCCGAAACGGCCTTAACCAACTCTCAACTCTCAACTCTCAACTCTCACCTCTCAACTCTCAACTCTCAACTCTGAACAAACAATGCTCTACGCTCGAGAACAACTCTCAACGCTCACTCTGAGACATGAAAGTTGAAACTTGAGCCTGACGGTTGAGTGCTCGTTGAGACTTGAGACTTGAGACTTGAGACTTGAGACTTGAGACTTGTGAGTTAGAACCGGTATTTGACCCCGACGCCAAATCGCCCGACGTTTCGATCGGTATTACCGAGCAATCGAAACAGCCGGAGGTCGGCATCAATCCAGAATTGAGACGTCGTCCGCACGCTCAGCCCTCCGCCGAGCGTG